>JBFHGY010000135.1:0-7043 GCA_041582905.1 Crocinitomicaceae bacterium
CAGTTGCTAGAATCAGCACCACAATCCGCTTGAACGTATACATCGTAAGTTGTGTTATCCATCAATGAATTCAAGGTAACAGGGTTACTTGTAGTTCCAGAAATAGTTGGTGTTCCAGTAGGTGTGAAACCAGCTGTTCCGTATTCAACATTCCACGTAGTTGCTGATCCGTTTTCTGTCCAACCAAAATCAGCTGAAGTCGCAGAAATGTTTGTTGCAGTAAGTGCAGACGGATCTGGACACGATTGAAGTGTCGTAAATGTATATGGTCCAACCCATGCACTTGAATCAGGACCACAATCAGATTGAAGATAAACTTCGTAAGTCGTGTTACTTGTCAAAGATGTCAATGTAACTGGGTTACTTGTTGTTCCAGAGATTGTTGGTGTTCCCGTTGGAGTAAATCCAGCTACTCCGTATTCAACGTTCCATGTAGTTGCTGGTCCGTTTTCTGTCCAACCGAAGTCAGCAGTAGTAGCTGTGATATTATTAGATGTCAAAGCCGTTGGGATTGGACAGGTTGGGATTTCATTAAACGCTACATCATCAATAAGGATGTCATTGTAGTAAGTAGAACCTCCTGCAGAGTTATCTCCCGTAATCGTAAAACGAGCTCTAACATTTCCAGTAATTGTAAGTGATGACAATGGTGTTGAATACTCAACCCAGTTAGCACCGAGGTTTTGTTGAATTGAATCTACCTGAACCCATGCAGCTCCATCGAATACTTCAACGATCAATTTGTTCTGTGCTGCGTCGTTTGTGTTGTTCGAGAAAACATAGTAGCTAAGCTGACCATTTGTCAAACCTGAAACGTCAACGATTGGTGTTAATAAAACACTTACTTCACCGTTTCCGTTATCACTTCCGTCCATACCAATGAAAGTACCACCTCCACCAGTTGAATGATCTGCTAAGCCTGCTGCTCCGTAATCGGCGAAACCAGTTGGAGTTGTTGCAGAACTTCCGTACTCCCAGTTATTGTCACCACTTTGTGACCAACAAGAAGGCAATGTATTTGTGCTGAATGGCTCAAGCCATGGAGCTGCTAATGCTGCACATTCCGTTGTGAAAGTAATCGGTCCGATCCAAGAGCTTGAATCAGCACCACAATCTGCTTGAACGTATACATCGTAAGTTGTGTTGTCCATCAAAGAACCAATTGTAACAGGGTTACTCGTAGTTCCAGAAATAGTTGGTGTTCCTGTTGGTGTGAAACCAGCTGTTCCATATTCAACATTCCATGTAGTTGCTGATCCGTTTTCTGTCCAACCAAAATCAGCGGAAGATGAAGTAATGTTTGTAGCAGTAAGTGCAGAAGGGTCTGGACACGATTGAAGTGTCGTAAATGTAAATGGTCCAACCCAAGCACTTGAGTCTGGTCCACAGTCTGCTTGAACGTACACATCATATGATGTATCATCCATCAAAGAACCAATTGTAACAGGGTTACTTGTAGTTCCAGAAATAGTTGGTGTTCCTGTTGGAGTAAATCCAGCAGTTCCGTGCTCTACGTTCCATGTAGTTGCAGTTCCATTTTCTGTCCAACCAAAATCAGCAGAAGACGAGGTAATGTTTGTCGCTGTTAATGCAGAAGGAAGTGGACACGTTTGTGTAATTCCAATAAGTTGAATGTTTGGAATTGCCTGCCGAACGAAAGAAGCTGTTGGAAGTGTTCCAGCAGGATCAGGATTCGTTATGTCATCTCGATACGTTAACGCACGATCCGTTGAAGTGGAAGTACACAAAAACTCATCTGAGCTGTTGTCGTAACTTGAACCGTTTTCATCAACCGCAACGATTAAGTTGTCAGTTCCGTTGTACACGAATGGTGTAGAAAACGTTATTGTTACGTTGTTGGCAACAACACTGACTGTTCCACTGTAAACTTGAGTAAGTCCAGTTTCCCAATCATCACCATTCGCGAATGATGTTTTTGAGGTGTGTCCAACATAAACAACCCACGTACTTGAGTTTGTGAGTGCTGAAATTCCCGATTCACCATAAAAAGTGAGTCCAGTAATTGTCCCGGTTGCATTAACTTCTGAAGAAAGATAAATAGATTGGGAGTAGGTGTAGCCGAAAAATGGCTCGATAGGCAATGATAAGCCTGTTTGTGTACCAGCTCCGATGTTAACTTGCGCATTCGAATGAAACGAAAACAAGGTCGCAACGAAAGCCAATACAAAAAGAATAGATGTTCTTTTCATAGGGTTTAATTGTTTTGTAAGGCGCGAATGTACAACACAAAAATCACTAAGAAGAAGACAAACTGTTAAAATTTAGGATAAATCCGACAGGTCAATCAGATGTTGGAAGGACTTGATGACCAATTCAATTTTATAACCTTTTGATTGTAAGAGTTTAGTGGCTTGCCTGCCAATCAATTCTGTTGTTCGCTCAAATTAATTCCAAACGGGACAGCTATCACAAGCATTCGTTGGACGAATGTACAGTAAGAATCCGATAGAGGTATCGAATGATCCATAACCGTATGCGTGTCTGGCAAATGAAGAAGGGTCATTTGGACGTGTACGAACTTTTACCTGGTGATTCAATCCGCCTCCAAGCTTCGTTTGAATAAATACGTGTCGGAAAAATTCGAAACGCAAACTAGCATGAGCAGACAGTCCGTATCCAGACATGGAGATCGTACGCATGGTTTTTGTTCCTGCAAAATCGAAATCATTGAATGAAAGTAAACTTCCTGCGCCAACGCTGAGGTTAGAGGAAACCACAAATTGATTATCTCTTCCCAATGCGATGAGCATATCGGTACGCATTAATTCAAATCGGAGGTAGTTCAATCCATCAGAATTCTCGTAATGGAAGGTATTGCGATCTGTCACGATTTCTTCTCCACCGTACAATCCTGACCAATTCGTTGCATTGTCTACTCCTGGGTCAATTTCTCCACTCAAGATCACTTCATTCTTATCTTGAAAGATGTATTTCATGTGATCGTATCCAAAAGAGATGGCCCAATGATGACGAAAATAGTAGCCCAAACGTGCGTTGAATTGTGGTACGCTAAAGTGATTTATTTTCCAATAGTATCCCGAAGAAAGTGGCGATGGATTATCGTGAGCCTTGGCTCCAGCAAGTGTGAAATCGTAACCAGGTCCCACAAAACGCATGTTGCTTTTGGTGTATGCACTTCGGTTGTATCCCCAAGAACCGTATAACGTTCCTTGAGCATGTGATACCTTTTGTTTTTTCTTTTTCCATACCGATTGAGAAGACGCCAATGCCGGTGTCAAAATCAATGCTAAAATAAGGATGGAGTATTTCATAGGTTACTCATTAAGTTTACGAATTCCTCTTGCGGGATAATTTTTTCTAATCGGTAATGAACGTCTTTATCTGGCGTGTGCCATTCAACGAGTCCATATCCTTTTGCAAAGTAATTCACCATTTCCCACGTCGCAACGTTCTCTTGTTTACTAAACGGATTGAAGAGGGTCAATCGTACATGATCATTGAAAACAGTGGATGATACTTTCTTTCCTAAAATATCGATGTCTTTTGTAGCGGAGTACTTACGGTCTACTTCTTTCAAAAAAAGTGTTGAATCGCTAATACCCGAAAAACGACTTACAAACGAAGCAGTAGAGGTTTTGTTTTCAGGAATCAATCTGTTTTTAAAGAGTTCCGCCTTGGTGTTTTGTTGATGACGGTCTACGACCATGTGATCATTCAACAATAAGCTATCCAATCCATAATTGAGCGCTTCGGTTAAGCGTCCGTCGGATTTGTACACTTCCACAACGATGTGTTTTCCTTCCGAATCATTGATCGCAAAAACACGGTGAAACTCTTCTTCGAGTCCACTCACTAAATCCCGATAAACGTACACTTTGGGAACGGTGTCGTATTCATAGAAATACGGTCCGAACTCATTCTTTGAGAGGTTGACTTCATCTTGCTTTTGATCACCTTCACAGGAAATGAAGCTGAACGCAACAATTAACAGGATCCAAAAAGTGTACTTCATTTATTTCATTTTTAAAAAGGCAACTTCTTTTTCTGAGAGAAGACGATAATGTCCACGTGGCAAATCTTTCTTCGTGAGTCCGGCAAAGGTCACACGGTCCAATTTTGTCACAGCATAACCCAATGCTTCCAAAGAGCGCTGAACAATCTGACTCTTGGTAGAGTGCACCTCCAAACCGATTTCATACATCTCAGATCCCGAAACGTATTCTGCCTTTTCGAATTGAATGGTACCATCTTCCAATAAAACACCAGAGCGCAACTTCTCCATATCTTCGGGCTGCATCTTTTTGTTTAACTCAATATGATACAGACGAGCGGGTTTGTGTTTGGGATGAGTCATTTTCTTTTCCAAATCGCTATCGTTCGTATACAATACAAGACCTGTGGTGTCTTTGTCCATCTTTCCCATAGGGAAAACCGCTTCTTTACACGCTTTTTGAATCAATCCGTAGGCATTTTTTCGACCGAATGGATCATTCATAGAAGTAACGTATCCTTTTGGCTTGTTCAACAGAACATAACGTTTAGTCGCTGTCTTGATCGTATGACCATCGTACTTCACTTCATCACCAGGTTTCACCTTGTACCCCATTTCTGTAACGATCTCCCCGTTTACGGTTACAACTCCCGTAGAAATCAATACGTCGGCTTCACGGCGTGATGCCACACCAGCGTTGGATAGAAATTTATTGAGACGGACATCATCTCCAAAAGAAGGCAAAGTGTCTCCTTTACGTTGTTTCTCCTTGAAATCAACATATTTACCTTTACCACGTGCTTTTGAAGAACCATTTTTGGCAGATTTGGAACTCGAACGGTCTGTGTTCGGTTTACGCTTTGAATCACTTCCGCGCTTTTTCTGTCCTTCTGCTTTGTTTTTCCCTCTACCTCTGTTCATAACGATACGATTATGTGGGCAAAGATAGGATATTTCCCAGAGCTGAACGCATGGAATACGCGTCTTGGTGCAGTTTGCGTCAATGGATAAATCAGATCAATGGATAAAATGCATTCTCAATGTGTTCAATTTCGGTTTTTGACCGTCCTAAAACAACGGAGATGACATCAAATTGAATTTCTTCTGTGCGTTTTGATTGATCAATAAATGCATTCATGACGGAAATGATTTGTCGTTGCTTGGATCGGGATACGGCCGTGTAGGGTGATCCGAACTGAGCTGTTTCGCGCGTTTTAACTTCGGTCGCAATCAGCTTGTTGTCACTAATCGAGATGATGTCAATTTCTCCCCTTCGATAACGAAAGTTCGTCGCAATAATTTGATGGTGTTTTTTTCGCAGAAGATCAGCCGCAAGCGCTTCTCCCGCTTTCCCGAGTTCAATGTGGTTCATGTTGTTAGGTTTTCAATAAATATACTAAATCGTGATGATTGATTTGCAAGAACTTATGGTTGGTTTTTGTATCTTATGATCTGAGTCGGATTAGATGAGGTGTTCTCTTTCTCTCTGATCTTACTCAAAATTGAACAAATCTCTCACTTATGAAAAAGCTACTCTCCATTAGCATGGTGGTTTTGATGTCTGCCGTAGTCTATTCTCAAAACCTAGACTGGTTGATTTCTGGCGGCGGATTGAAATCCGATAAAGGAACAACAATCGTAGTCGACGAAAATGGTTTTTCGTACATCACGGGTTATTACAATGAGCAAGCTCAATTTGGATCATTTGATACGGGATTTTCCTTTCAAAGCAGTAAAGAAGTATTCGTAGCCAAGATTGATCCGCAAGGAAACTACGTTTGGGTGAAAAATGGAATCAACTATTTTGATGACCGTGGTTTAGGCTTATGTTTGGATCCATCAGGGAATGTGTATGTCACTGGAACGTGTTGGGGAGGACTTGACTGGGGCTCTCTCAGCGTTTACAACCCACAGGGAGGAACGGATCAAATCTTTGTGGTGAAGCTGGACAATAACGGCAATGAAATATGGATGAAAAATGCGGGAAATGGTGACGGTAGTGTTGGGTTTTCGGTGAATGAAAATGGAAATCCACAAACCTTGTATCAAGATGACCATGGCCAAGATTTGGCGAGTGATTCTCAAGGGAACATTTTTATCACAGGATTCCTTTCGAACATCGATACCAACCCGCATAACGCTACGTTTGATGCCATTAGCATCCCCCTGCTACCAGAAGATTCGGTGGCTTTTGTTGCGAAAATGGATAACAACGGGAATTGGCTTTGGGTCGAAACATTTGAAGGGATTTACCAACATCGTGACAATGCCATTGCGGTGGACGATGATGATAATGTGTACGTAACAGGTGGTTTTGTTGGAACGAAAACCTTCGGCACTACTGCCCTGACAAGTTTTGGAGATGAAGATATTTTTGTAGTGAAGTACGATGCAAACGGGAATTTTCTTTGGGTGACACAAGCAGGAGCGCCTGATAGTCTCGCCGATCGGGGAGATGGAATTACCTACGGAAAAGATGGTTTTATGTACGTCACAGGAGAATTCCGCGGAAAGGCTGCCTTCGGATTGGATACGTTGAATAATTACGGTGGAGACGATAAAGATAGAGACTGTTTTGTTGCCAAGCTATCCAAAGATGGTGTGTGGAAATGGGCGGCAAAGGCTGGTTCATCGAAGAGTAAAGATCGTGGAACGGGAATATGTGCCAATTCCTCGGGGAATATTTTTGTTTCGGGTCAATACAGTGGAAAGGCAAAGTTTGGAGAGTTCATTCAATTGGATTCAGACGGAGATAGTGTTCAAGCATTCATTGCTGCCATAGACACGCTCGGGAATTGGCGATGGGCAAAAAGTGGAGGAGGAGCAGACTTTGATCGCGGAGCGGATGTCGATTGTGATGAAAATTGCAACGTTTACTTCACTGGATATTATACAGATGCCTTCACACTGGATGGGACAAATATCACTTCTACAGGAGGGAAAGATATTTTTTCTGGAAAATTTACGGATGCTTGCTTTGGATATGCACCTCCTGATCCTGGAGAAGAAGAGGAATTCTGTGAGATTATCGAATCGAATGTGTTCACACCAAATGGCGATCAAATAAATG
>JBFHGY010000136.1:0-7039 GCA_041582905.1 Crocinitomicaceae bacterium
GAAGCAAATCAATTGGGAATTGAAATTCGAACGAAAGCAGGAGTGAAATCCTTAACACCGAACGAGGAGGGAATTGAATTAACGTTTGGTGATGATGCAATGGCGCCTCAGCAATTCGATAAAGTAATCGTCGCTACGGGTGGCTCCCCAAAAGAAAGCGGTCTGAGTTGGCTGTCGGATTTGGGGCATAACATTGAATCACCCGTTCCTTCGTTGTTCACCTTCAATATGCCCAATGAGTCGATCACTGAGCTAATGGGAGTTGTGGTGGAGGAAGCGATTGTTCGAATCCAGGGAACAAAACTGCGTGGAGATGGACCTTTGTTGATCACACACTGGGGAATGAGTGGTCCTGCAGTATTGAAGCTTTCGGCTTTTGGAGCACGCATCCTCAATGAGATGAATTATCGATGTGTCGCTCAGGTGAATTGGGTGAACGATGTGAATGTAGATAACGTGATGAATCGACTGAAGCGCTTGCAGCAAGAACATCCGAATAAGCAATTGCAAAATGCGCGTTTACTCGAAATTCCGATACGTTTGTGGTTATTTTTAATTGAAAAATGCGGAATTTCTAAAGAAACAACGTGGAAACAAATCGGAAAGAAACCCTTTAATAAGTTGCTCAATATCCTTACGAACGACGAATATCAGGTATCAGGTAAAACAACGTTTAAAGAAGAATTCGTGACGTGTGGTGGCGTAAGTTTGGATAGCATCAACATGAAAACGATGGAGAGCAAAGTGGTTCCGAATCTCTATTTCACGGGCGAGGTGATCGATGTAGACGGAATCACGGGTGGCTATAACTTTCAAGCCGCTTGGACCACCGCGTTCATCGCAGGAAAACTCTCGTAGTTCTTGCGATGACTGAGCGCGTCGCATTGAGCCTGTCGAAATGGAGCCGAAGTCTGAGATCGACCCAATAATCAAAAAAATCCAACAATTTCCTACCTTTGCACCCAAAATCAATAGAAATGAAATACCTTATCGTAGGACTCGGAAATCCTGGCTCAAAATACGTGAACACGCGTCACAACATTGGTTTCCTCGTGCTGGATGAATTCGCGAAAGAGCGAGAAGCTACGTTTGAATTGGATCGTCATGCAGAAGTGGCACGAACGAAGTTTAAAGGTAGATCGATTGTATTGGTGAAACCAACCACATTTATGAACCTGTCTGGGAAAGCGGTTAACTACTGGATGCAGCAAGAAAAAATTCCTTTGGAAAACGTATTGATCATTAGTGATGACCTCGCATTGCCATTCGGAACACTACGTATGAAAGGAAAGGGATCGGATGGAGGTCACAACGGCTTCAAAGATATTCAGGCTACATTGAATACACCGAACTATGCGCGTTTGCGCTTCGGAATTGGAAGTGAGTTTGGAAGAGGTCAGCAATCGGATTACGTACTTGGAGAGTGGACTTCTGAGGAACACGCAATTCTGGGAGAACGCGTTTCAACGGCTACCGAATTCATCAAAGGGTTTACCACGATTGGTCTTAATCGAACAATGAGTAACTGGAACGGGAAATAATAGAGAAAGTCTAAATGTTGAATGAAGAATGCATAATTGTGCCTGAAATGCTGTATTCTTAATTCTACATTCTTAATTTTACTCCTCAAATTAAATCGAAATGAAAAGAATCAAAATCGCGGATGTCCTTGCGAACCCTACAGTCGGGGAAACAATTACAGTGAAAGGGTGGGTGAAAGCCAATCGTGCTAATCGTTTTTTACAAATCAATGATGGTTCAACGATTAATAATATCCAAGCCGTAATTGATTTTGAAAATTTCGATGAAGCAGTGTTAAAGCGTCTTACAACGGCTTCTGCAGTGAGCGTTACTGGACCGTTGGTGGAGTCTCAAGGATCTGGACAAGCGGTAGAAATACAAGTGGAGACAGTGGAGGTACTCGGTGATGCAAATCCAGATGAAGTACAAAAAACAGTGATGCAACCAAAGCGTCATAGTTTGGAGTTTTTGCGTGAACAAGCGCACTTACGTTTCCGTACGAATTTGTTCGGAGCGGTGTTCAGAATTCGTCATGCAGTGGCGTATGCTATCCATAAATACTTCAACGATCAACGTTTTTATTACTTGCACACGCCGATCATTACAGGATCAGATGCGGAAGGTGCAGGGGAGATGTTCCGTGTTTCTACACTCGATCCAAAAAATCCACCATTGAATGAAGATGGTTCCATCGATTACACGCAAGACTTCTTCGGAAAGCCTGTAAACTTGACGGTTTCTGGACAGTTGGAAGCGGAATTGGGAGCGTTGGCTTTAGGACAAGTGTACACGTTTGGGCCAACATTTAGAGCGGAAAACTCCAATACTTCGCGTCACTTGGCTGAGTTTTGGATGATCGAACCAGAAGTGGCATTCAACGACTTGAAAGACAACATGGATTTGACGGAGGATTTCCTCAAATACATTGCGAATTACATCTTGACGAACTGTGCAGACGATTTGGCTTTCTTGAATGAGCGCGAAGCAAAAGAACAACAATCGAAACCGCAGAAAGATCGTAACGAATTGACATTAATTGAGCGTCTAGAGTTTGTTCGTGATAACGAATTCAAGCGTTTAACATATACAGAGGCGATCGAAGTCTTGAAACGTTCGAAGCCTTACAAGAAGAAGCAATTTAAATACGACGTGGAATGGGGAGTTGATCTTCAAAGTGAACACGAGCGTTACTTAGTGGAAAAGGAATTCAAATGTCCAGTGATTTTGACGGATTATCCGGCTGAAATCAAGGCGTTCTACATGCGTCAGAATGATGATGGAAAAACAGTGGCCGCAATGGATGTGTTATTCCCTGGAATTGGTGAAATCGTGGGTGGATCGCAACGTGAAGAGCGTTTGGACGTCCTCAAGAAAAAATGTGCAGACTTCAATATTCCAGAAGAAGAAATCTGGTGGTACCTCGATACACGTCGATTTGGTTCAGTTCCGCATGCTGGATTTGGACTCGGTTTTGAACGTATGGTGATGTTCGTTACGGGTATGACCAACATCCGCGACGTAATCCCATTCCCAAGAACTCCACAGAACGCAGAATTTTAAATCGAAAAAAATCGGTATCTTAGATACGTATAACTCACAACGATGGCATTAAAACAATATCTCTCGCAAAAACTGGAACAGCGGCTTTCACCGCAACAAATTCAGTTGATGAAATTGCTGCAGGTGCCAACGATGGAGCTCGAACAACGCATCAAGCAAGAAATTGAAGAGAATCCAGCACTTGAAGAAGGAAAGGAGGAAACCGATGAAGACGATTTCGATAACGAAGAATACGAAGCCGAAGTAGAGGAAGATTTCAATATCGAGGATTACCTGAGCGATGACGATGCGGAGTACAAAACGCAAATCAGAAATAAGGGGAAAGACGACGATGAAAAGGCGATTCCTCTCTCTGGAGATCAAAGCTTTCAAGAACGTTTGACCAAGCAATTGCAATTACTTTTCTTGGATGATACCCAGTACTTGGTGGCAGATACCATTATTGGAAACCTCGACGAGTCGGGATATTTGAATCGCGAAATTGAAGCGATTGTAGACGATTTGGCCTTCTCAGCTAATGTCATGGTGACAGAAGAAGAAGTGGAAGAAGTGCTATTGCGAATTCAAGAACTAGATCCCGCTGGAATAGGAGCAAGAGACCTCCGTGAGTGTTTGCTGATTCAAATTGAGCGCAAGCAAGACGGCGATATCACGAAGTTTACAGCAAAGAAAATTCTTGAGGATTTCTTCGAAGAGTTCACCAAAAAGCACTACAAGAAGATCGTTAAGAAGATGGAAATCTCAGAAGAGGATTTGAAAGAAGCCATCAACGAGATTGTAAAACTCAATCCAAAGCCAGGTGGTTCGATGAAAGAATCATCTCAAAACTTCCAACAAGTCATTCCTGATTTTACAGTATACGAACATGAAGGTCAGCTTCAACTAACGATTCACGGGCGAAATGCTCCTGAGTTAAAGGTAAGTGGTGACTACAAGCAAATGCTAAAGGGATATGCTGAGGGTGCCAAAACATCCAAAAAGGATAAGGAAGCGGTGAGCTTTGTGAAACAAAAGCTAGATAGCGCCAAGTGGTTCATTGATGCGATTAAACAACGTCAAAATACCTTGATGTTGACCATGAACGCCATCATGAATTACCAAAAAGAGTACTTTCTAACGGGAGATGAAACGAATTTACGTCCAATGATCTTGAAAGATATTGCGGAAATTGTGGATTTGGACATCTCGACGATTTCACGTGTAGCAAATAGTAAATACGTTCAAACGGATCAAGGTGTTTTCCCATTGAAGTATTTCTTCTCAGAGTCGCTTTCTACCGATTCCGGTGAGGAAGTATCGACGCGAGAGGTAAAGAAAATTCTCTCGGAAGCAATCGACAATGAAGAGAAGCGAAAACCCTTAACCGACGAGAAATTGGCGAACTTGCTCAAGGAAAAAGGATACAATATCGCTCGTCGTACGGTGGCAAAATACCGTGAGCAATTGAATATTCCAGTTGCACGTCTGCGTAAAGAACTTTAAATGAAACTTGCCTCTCAAACCATTTCTTGGCTGTTTATTCCTTTGTTTACACCAGTTTTGGGATTGTTATTGGTGATGTTCGTACCGTCTTACGAGGGTGTCCTCAATGAAAATTCGTTGTATGCCTTAGTCGACGAACAGAAATGGCAAATCTTATATCACTACTTCTTCTTTTGTATGGTAGTGCCAGGGTTGTCTCTCTTGTACTTGCGGAGTATTGGCGTGGTTTCCACAATTGAAATAGACAATCGACGTGAACGCTCCATTCCCATTCTTATCATGTTTGCGAGTTGCCTCGGGTTGTATCTGCTTCATGTCATACTCATCCCATCTGGCTTGAAGATTCCGAAGTATATTTTCTCTTACCCGTTGGCAGGAACAATTGTCACTGCGATCTATTTTTTCCAAACCCTTTGGAAGAAGGTTAGTTTACATGCTGGAGGAATGGGAATTATGTCTGGATTCATCATCGCTTACGTAGCGGAAATGGAATCCTTTGAAATGTGGATCGTCCTGTTCGCAATCATCACTTCAGGACTCGTAATGTCAGCGCGCGTGTATTTAGAAAAACATACGCTTCTGGAAGTGGTTATCGGATGGTTTACAGGAACTTTTGTTACTTTTGCGGTTAACTATTACTATTAGTCGGCAAGGTTCTTGCTTTGTTCAATTCAAAATGGAAAGATGAAAAAAATTAATGTAGTTGTAATCGGTTTGCTGGCGATTGTGCTCAGCGCATGTGGGATGTTCAATGAAAAGAACAAAGGAAAAGGATTCAACCTGTTTACGGTTCAACAAGACATTGAATTAGGTGCGCAGGTAGCAGCTGAAATCGACAGTGATCAGCAAACATATCCATTACTCGATTCTGTTCAATACAAAGAAGTTTACAGCTACGTATACAAAGTACGTGACAAGATTTTGAACACAGGTGAAGTGGATTTCAAAGATGATTTCCAATGGAGATTACGCATCATTCACGATGACAGCACATTAAATGCATTCTGTACGCCAGGAGGATACATCTACATTTACACGGGTATTTTGAAATTCTTGGATAGTGAAGATCAATTTGCTGGAGTACTCGGACATGAGATCGCCCATGCAGACCTTCGCCACTCTACCCGCCAAATGACAAAGTTGTTCGGGGTACAAATCCTATTGGATGTGTTAGCTGGAGACAGAGCCGCATTGAAACAAGTAACGGGAGCCTTGGTTGGTTTGAAATTCTCGCGAGCGCATGAGTCAGAAGCGGATGCACGCTCTGTGAAATACTTGTGTCCAACAGACTACAATGCAGCGGGAGGCGCAGGTTTCTTCCAAAAGATTGAGGATATGGGAGGTGCTAGAACACCTGAGTTCATGAGTACTCACCCGAACCCAACAGATCGTATTGAGCATTTCCACAATGAAAAAATTACTAATGGATGTACAGGAGAGCAAACCTATCAAACAGAGTTTGAAGCAATGGTGGCTCGTCTTCCACAATAACTAGGAAGATGTACATTTTTGGGTGCGATTGTCCGCAATAGGAAGGAATTTCTTACAGGATGTGGAGTGGAAACTTATGTTTTTTGTAAATTGGGCATACTCCATGCAACCAATACTACGATTTCGTCAGAATGAAAGCAAAAAGAACATCATTAAATGATATCGCCAAAGCACTAAATGTGTCTAAGGCTACAGTATCATTTGTCCTCAACGATAAGGGTGACCAATTTAACATCAGTAAAGAAAAGCAACGACTCATTCGTGAAAAAGCGAAAGAGCTGTCGTACGTTCCTAATTTCTTCGCCAAAAGCCTCAGACAAGGCGAAACGAAGACGATTGGATTGGTATTGCCTGATATCTCAAATGCGTTCTATGCGGAGTTGTGTAAAACGATTCAAGAGAAATTGTACGCAGAAGGATACAATACCTTCATCGTAAACACGAATGACGACGATGAAGTGGAAAAAGTATTGATGCGTGAATTGATTCAACGTTCCATTGATGGGATGATCATTGCTCCCAGTAATGATATCCTAGATTTAATTCCAATTCTTCGTGAAACTCATATTCCAGTTGTCTTTACGGACCGACCAGGAGATGAAAATGCCGATTTCGTGGGGGTTGATAATTTCGTTGAAGCGGAACGTCTCGTACAATCATTCCGAACAGAACCAAAGAAATTGGTAGCAATAGCACCTTCGAAGACAAGCGTTTCTACGATTCAGAGACGAATCAAAGGAATCGAAGAAGTGTGTAAGAAGGAAGGTATTGCATACAGCGTGGTTGAATTACCAGAAACGCAAGAAGAAATCAATCGTGTGATTCAAAAAGAATTGGATGAAGGTGGAGATGCGTTTATTCCATTGAACAATAAATGTACGCTGAGAGTATTGGCAGCCATCAATGAGATGGGGCTTTCCATTCCTCAAGATTTACGTTTGATTTCATTCGACGACAATGAAACCTTCGCGTACATGAATCCACC
>JBFHGY010000137.1:0-7005 GCA_041582905.1 Crocinitomicaceae bacterium
GCCAATCTGCACGAATCAATCGGTTTAAACAATCTAGGAAATCAATTTTGGAACCTTTCTCCTTCTGAATTAATGGAAGATGCAATCATTAATGGGCAAGGAGTATTGACTGACACGGGGGCGATTGCCATCGAAACAGGACAATTCACAGGAAGGTCACCAAAAGATCGCTTCATCGTTCGCGATGAAAAAACAGAAAATGCTGTGTGGTGGGGAGATATCAACATCGAATTTACAGCAGAGAAATTTGATGCGCTTTACAATAGAATGAAAGCGTACATGACAGATCGAGATGTGTACGTTCGTGATTCTTATGCATGTGCCGACAACGACTTCAGATTGAACATTCGTGTTGTAACTGAACTTCCATGGTCAAATCAATTTGCCTACAACATGTTCCTTCGTCCAACGGATGAAGAAATTCAAGACTTTGATCCGGAGTGGCACGTAGTATGTGTTCCTGGTTTTAAAGCAGATCCAGCGATTGATGGAACACGAAGTGCAAACTTTGCAGTGATCAACTTTACAAAGAAAATGATCATCATTGGTGGAACTGGTTACACAGGTGAAATCAAAAAAGGAATTTTCTCTGTGTTGAACTTCTTGTTGCCACATGAGCAAAATGTATTGTCAATGCACTGTTCTGCGAACGTTGGAAAAGAGGGAGATACAGCGATCTTCTTCGGACTTTCAGGAACTGGAAAAACGACACTTTCATCAGATCCAAATCGTAAGTTGATCGGTGATGATGAGCACGGTTGGTCAAACGATACGGTATTCAACTTCGAAGGTGGTTGTTACGCGAAAACAATCGATTTGTCTCAAGAAAAAGAGCCACAAATCTATGACGCGATTAAATACGGTGCGATCTTGGAGAATATTGGATTCAAAGATGGATCATCAACTCCAGACTACACCGATTCTTCGATTACACAAAATACACGTGTTTCATACCCGATTTATCACATAGATAACATCATGAAACCATCGGTTGGACCAGCTCCAAAAAACATCTTCTTCCTTACAGCGGATGCGTTTGGTGTATTGCCTCCAATCTCTAAATTGACAAATGCGCAAGCGATGTACCACTTTATGTCGGGTTACACGGCGAAAGTAGCAGGAACAGAAATGGGAGTTACAGAACCTCAAGTAACATTCTCTGCTGGATTTGGTGCAGCATTCTTGCCATTACACCCAGCAAAATACGCTGAGCTTCTTGGAAACAAGTTGGAAGGTTCAGACGTGAATGTTTGGTTGATCAACACAGGATGGTCTGGTGGATCGTACGGTGTAGGTAGCCGAATGAAATTGTCGTACACGCGTGCAATGATTACAGCTGCGATGGAAGGTAAATTGGACAACGTAGAGTTCCAAACACTTCCTGTATTCGAATTGGCGATGCCTACTTCTTGTGAAGGTGTTCCTTCTGAAGTATTGAACCCAAGAGATACATGGGCAGACAAAACTGCATACGATGATACAGCGAACAAATTGGCTGCGCAGTTCGTGAAAAACTTCCAACAGTTTGAGGAAGGATCAAGTGAAGAAATCAAATCTGCTGCTCCAAAAGTAGAGGTAGCATAAGTTGAATCACATACTTTTGAAAATCGCTCGTCCCAGCTTGGGGCGAGCGATTTTTTTGATGTGTATAATTTGACGCGCATTTCCATTGTTCTGGTTTGTAGAGCATTTTATTCTTTACAACTTGCAGTCAAAACTTATCACTATGATTAAATCAGTACTTTTTACCATAGGCGTAGCGGTGTTGTCTCAGGCGCGGGCGCAAACTATTTCTCATGCATACCTCGATTTTAATAATGTCTCAGCTCGTGTGAATGATGGAGGTGTATTCTTTAACGATCATGCGAACACCTTCCCGTCATACGAAGTTCCAAAAGGATCTGGATTGCATGCCATTTTTGCCATGGCATTTTGGTACGGAGGAACGGATGTAAATGGTCAGTTGAAACTTTCAGCTCAGAAATACGACAATCTGACGGATCAATTTAAAGGTCCTTTAACGAATGACGGTATTGCCAACCCTCCAGATAGTGGAACATGGCTCAGCGCTCTATTTCCAGTAACTAAGCCAGAGATTGATAATCACATAGCAAATTATGCAAGTGCTGGATATACGGTTCCCTCAAATATTGCGAACTGGCCTGCTCACGGAGATGTTTCGTTGAATCAAGATTTTTACCTAGCACCTTTTGTAGATACTGATGGGGACGGAATCTACGATCCAACGGCGGGAGATTACCCATGTATTCGAGGAGATAAAGCTATTTACGTCATTATGAATGACAAAGGCGATCTTCACGCTTCGGGAGGTGATCCAATTGGACTTGAAATGCACTACATGTTTTATGAATATGTAGGAATTCCCGAAATCGAGAATACAACGTTTGTTCACCTAAGAATGATCAATCGTGGAACACAAACCCTGAATGATTTTAAGGTGTCAACCTTCTTAGATGCTGACCTTGGCTTCTACGGAGATGATTATTTCGGTTCCGATGAAAGTCGAAACATGATGTTTTTCTACAACGGAGATAATCTGGATGAAGATAATGGTGGAAGCCAAGGATATCAAACAGCACCTCCAGCTATTGGACTGGTTTCATTAGCGAACGATTTTGAATCCATCGGAATTACGGATGCGGGCTCGAACGCACCAGAATTTTGGTCGAACATGAACGCAAGAAATGCAGGTGGTGCGTTATGGGAAGATCCAGTAACCATGACTTCGATTAATTTCATGTTCCCTTCTGATCCTGGAAATGTGTCTCAACCAAATTCGGAAGTGACCTTGGCCAATGCGCCTGGAGATCGCAAAGGGATTGCAAACATCAACTTAGGAACATTGGTGCCATTTTCCGAGCATACATTTGACTATGCGGTCATTTACAATCGAGAAGCAGGAGGAGATAACATTCAGAATGCAAGTGGATTAAAAAATGTAGCGGATGCAGTACAGGATTTCTTTGATACCACATTTGTTGATGATTGTCTGTTGCAAACGGCAGCTCTTGAGGAGTTGGAAGAAGTGAATTTCTCAATTCATCCGAATCCATCATCAGGAACGTTTGTGATTACACTAGATGAGCAATTTATGGATGCCGAAGTACATATTTCTGATCTCTCAGGAAGAGTAGTAATGGAGAATAAGAAGTTGAGTTCAACCGAAACAATGATCGAATTGGGTCAACCAGCAGGTGTTTATTTGGTTCACTTGTCAGTGGATGGAAGAACAAGCGTCCAACGAATTGTTTTGAAATAAAATCACACAAATAGTAAGGAGTTTTTAATAGATTTTACTCCCACTATTCACAGAAAGACTGCTTTAACGAGCGGTCTTTTTGTTTTGTGATATATCGATATCAGTTGTCTCTTTTGAATAAAAAATGGCTTACAAATGAAGCATCAAATAACGATACAACTCAACCATGGACATGATATCGTGTTTGAATACTTTTTCGTCGGGAGTGTGCACATTGTCTTCGGGAGCACCAATAAAACACCAATCCATCGGTAGGTCTGAATGTTGCAAAACACCGCCGTCACTTCCTCCAGCAGATTCAACTTCTAACTGAAAATCAACACCTGATTCTTTTGCTAGTTCGATGATTCGGTTGAGGTAAGATCGTCTTGGAATGCCTTTATCGCGCATCGAAATCGCAACACCCCCGCCATGCTTAACTCCGTTGGTCACCCAGGTGATGTCAGAAATCAAGTTTTGAATAAGTCCATACTTTTCATAAAGGTAGCGTGCGCAAAATCCTACGGAATTTCCTCCGTGCTCTTCGTAGGTCGAAAAAACAATAGCTCCGTGCTCCAAAGTTTCTGCAACCTTGAGTGCGTTCCACACGCCCAAGCGGTTGTCCATGTACGGAGATTGAATGTATTCCTCCGTTTCTCGGAAATTCGGTTTGAAGGTCAATAATGTTCCACGGTCGAGGACGCGATCCGAAACATATTGGATACTTTGTTCTTCATCTGAATCAATCAGGATCAATTCTGTTTCAATTTCACCCTGACTATCCGATCCTACGAGTTCCATACCATCGATGGTTCTTGGTCCGCCAACTTTGATCAAATCTTTACCGTATCCAACGGAAAAACCGATGCTGTCCATGTGGGCGTAGATGGCTGTGCGTGGATCTCCAAAAACGAGAATGAGACAGTCCTGAAATCCCTTACCATAGACTAGCTCAGGTTGAGTTTTCCAGTTTGGAGCGTTCAATTTGACGTAGTCAATGATAAAATCTCTCATCGGCGCCTCGTCACTTGCGGCTGCTCGAATCTCTACCAATTTTTTTAATAGATCCATTAGTATTGTCCAATTACATCAATATTCACCGTGTCTAAGGCGTTTAATTCAGCTTTTATTTCTTCGGCGAAGTTAAGACTTAGGTTTGTTTTTATCGTACAACTTATTTCGAATTCATGCTCCACCATTTCCAATTGATACTTTTTGATGAGGTTCATCACAGTAGGCATATCTGCATATTCAAATCCAATTTGAATCCATTCGAATACTTCGCGTTCAATGATTTTCCCAGCTAAAATCGCTTCTTTGGCTCCTGTTCTGTATGCGTTAATCAATCCACCCACACCGAGTTTTGTCCCGCCATAATAGCGAAGAACGACAATCAATGCATTGGTTAATTCAAAGGATTGAAGTTGACCCAAAATAGGTGCGCCTGCGGAATTGGATGGCTCACCATCGTCATTGGCGCGGTATTCATCGCCATTTAATCCAAAGCGATAAGCATAGCAAAAATGGCCGGCTTTCGGATGTTCCGCGCGAAGTGCTTCCAAATGTTCTTTAGCTTCATCAGGATTGGAACAGGGGAGAGCAACGCCTATAAACTTAGATCCTTTTTCAGCATAGAAGCCTTCAGATCTTCCTTTGAGTGTTTGGTATGTAGCGATTTCTCCCAATTCCTTCTCGAACTACTTCAGCGGAAAGTGAATCTTCGTCACCAATTCATTGGCGGCAACTTCTCCAGGATCACTGTGATATGTTTCAAAAGGATGGATGTTCTTGTTTACCGAGATTTCTTTGCTGCGTTGCATGTTGTACAAGGTGCTCCACGCGTTTCCTAAGTGGTGATATGGACCTACGTGCTCCAACGTGTAAACAGTGGCCGCAGGAATAGTCCCTACGTAAAATCCTTCAGGAAGATTTGATGGAGTAGAAGTAGAGGCAACAGGAATGGCTGAACTGTATTCCGCACGACCATTTTTCATGTCCCATTTGTGGTATTGCGTAAACGGAACACCTGAAATTTCCAATTGATTCTCCGTAGCGAAGGCATAAATGCGCGGTAAATCCTCTGCCATTTTTTTGCCCATTTCGCTCATTGAACATGAAGTGCGGACACCAATAAACGTTTGAGCGGGTAAGGATTCTTTTCCAACGAAATTTAATTTCGAATGAACTTCACCATCTTCCGCCAAATCTTTGAAAAGACGTAAGCCGCGATCGTAATCCATCCCAATAAAGGTCTCCATCATCTTTTTCATCCAGAACATGAAAAAGGGCAATGAGCTATCCATCACCCATTTCACTTCCGTTTGATTTCCTTTTTCTGTCAAATAGAAATACGTTTTTGCCTTCGATTTCCATGGTTTAAGGAATTGCAAATCAATTGAAATCGATTTGTTTTCTTCCTCATTGACAATCTTCATTTCGCCAGAACCTGAGCGTGGACCTTCCCATTCGTAGGATTTTTTATCCTTTGAGACGGTCACATTTGCTTCAGGATCCATAATCAACCAAGGTGACCATGATCTCCACGTTGAAAAGTCATTCAGCAAGTGAAACACCTTATCTACTGAGGCGTTCACTTCAATGCTACGAGTTACGGCTAATTTCGGCATAACGTACGAGTTAATTTATTTCTTGAAGTTGTCAGCAACAACCAATTCTTTTGGATTCGCCCAATTGTAGAATCCTTCTCCCGTTTTCGCTCCTTTTTTGCCAGCGGTAACCATATTTACCAACAATGGACATGGCGCGTATTTTGGGTTTCCAAGTCCTTCGTGAAGCACTTCCATAATCGCTAAACAAACATCCAACCCGATGAAGTCAGCCAATTTCAATGGTCCCATTGGGTGTGCCATACCAAGCATCATTACTGTGTCAATTTCCTCAACTCCAGCAACACCTTCGTTCAACGTAATGATTGCCTCGTTGATCATTGGCATCAAAATACGGTTGGCAACGAATCCGGGGTAATCGTTTACTTCAACTGGAACTTTATTCAATTTACGAGAAGTCTCCATGATCAACTCAGTAACTTCATTTGAAGTCGAGTATCCACGGATAATTTCAACCAATTTCATGATTGGAACTGGATTCATAAAGTGCATTCCAATTACTTTGTCTGGACGAGATGTTACCGCTGCGATTTTCGTAATGGAAATAGAAGAAGTGTTTGTTGCTAAAATCACGTGATCTTCTGTCATTTCATCCATGTCCTTAAAGATTTTCAACTTCAAGTCCACGTTTTCTGTTGCTGCTTCTACCACTAAGTCTACACCTTTCAATCCTTCTGACATTTCTGTGTATGTCGTGATGTTGGCTAACGTGGCTGTTTTATCGGCTTCAGAAATTTTCTCTTTGGCAACCTGACGGTCGAGGTTTTTGGTAATCGTTGCGATTCCTCTATCCAAACTGGCTTGTGAGATATCCACCAATGATACATTATATCCAAATTGTGCGAATGTATGGGCGATTCCATTCCCCATTGTTCCTGCTCCAATAACTGCTACGTTTTTCATGCTTTTTCTTTTTTGTGTAACAAAGATAATAGAAGAATTTATCTCCTTGATATTTGTGGAAAATCAATAGGGAGGATGATAGAAAAACAAGTATATTCGTTTTCTAAGCAGATTGCCATGGATAAATTAACACTGAACCTCATTAATCAACTCTTTGAAATTGAACGAAAGCTTACTGCAAAGCAAATTGATGTAGCGGATCGAAATTTGGATCGA
>JBFHGY010000138.1:0-6988 GCA_041582905.1 Crocinitomicaceae bacterium
CAATGGGTGAAAACTCATCTCAAAGTAGATGAAAACGGCGTTCTTTCCGACCTTACCTTCCAAGAAGATTATCCTGAGCGCATTAAAAATGCCGTAGAAAGCGCCATTTTCGAAATGCCCAACTGGGACCCAGCCTACAAAGATTCTGTTCCTGTGAGCTCTGAATTAAATTTAGAAGTGCGTGTATCCTACTCACCTTCGGTGAATGGTATGTATTTAATCAATGGTGATCGTCCTACGCTTGAGCAAACAAAACTGGAAGAAAAGCCCAAAGACCTCATGGAATTATACAGCGGATCGACACCTGAAGAAATCTTCATGAAGCAAGCACCTGTGTACAAAGGCCTTGAGATTATGGACCGAACAGAGCGCTGCGCATTAGTTATGGACGTAACAGGCAGTATGACACAACACGTTGCCTCAATGATTCGTTGGATTGGTAAACATCAGGACTCGCTGCATTTTACCAGTTTCACTTTCTTCAATGATGGAGACGGAAAAGCTTCGCGCAAGAAAAAAATTGGTTCTACGGGAGGCATCTACACTACGTTCAATGTTCTTGACATCGAAAACCTGGTGACCGAAACCATGCACAAAGGTGGTGGAGGTGAACGCGCTGAGAGTGACATCGAAGCATTGCTCTTTTCTCAAGAAAAAGACACTGTTTGCACATCGATTTTGTTGATTGCCGATAATTATTCTGAAGTACGCGACATCGAATTGCTATCATCCGTGAACAAACGTGTACATTTATTGATGTGTTCCACCAAAGGCGCACTGAGAACAGAGTACTTATCCATTGCCAAAAAAACGGGGGGATATCTTCTTTTTAACGGTGAGGTCATTCGACTCGATCACCTACAACGTGGTGATGTACTTGCGGTGGGCAGCTATCAATACGACTACAATGGGAAATCCTTTGAGGTTCGAAAGCGAGATCAGGATATAGGATCAGCTTCTCACCGAAAATAGAAATAGTATGAAAACAACTCCTGAACATAACGAACGCGTGGCGAAATTAACCTTCGCGTCAGTATATCCACACTACATCACAAAAGTGGAGAAAAAGGGACGCACACGCGATGAACTGCATCAAGTTATTGAATGGCTTACTGGATTTGATAACCAACAACTTCAAGATCAAATCGACCGTAAGACGACCTTTGCTGAATTCTTCAAAGAAGCCCACTTGCATCCGAATGCTCACCTTATTAAAGGAGTTATCTGCGGCTACCGCATTGAAGAAATCGATAATGAATTAACTCAAAAAGTACGCTTCTTGGATAAACTCGTAGATGAACTTGCGAAAGGCAAAAAAATCGAAAAGATTCTTAGAGAAGAATAACCGTTACTATGATTCTACGAATACTTTCACGATATCCATTGAACTGACCATTCCAACGACATTTCCCTCTTCCATAACCACCAGATGGTGAACACCATTTTTTACCATTATGTTCGCGGCATCCTTTACCTGATTATTTTTTAATACAATGTGCACACGAGTCGACATGATATCTTGAACCAATAAAGTATCATTCGTGCAAGCTGCCAGATCACTCGATGAAACGATCCCTGTAATGGTTCCATCTTCTTCTAAAACAGGAAGGGCATTGACTCCTTTACGTGTCAATCGGCTTTTTAAATTTTCAATCGTCACATTTCGCTGAGTAATCATCACAGGTGCCATCATTATTTCTTCTACTCTCATAATTTGTCGTTTAGATTCGTTTAATCCCTATTCTAAAATTAGCGAGCACAAGTCGAACAAAACATGACCTACATCAGTTAGAGCCAATTATACAAGGTTAGCTTCGTTCGATTTTATATCTTGTCTGCAAAAAATACGAGCATGTCCGAAAAAGAATTTCCTTTTATTGACTTTAAGCGAGAAACCTATTCTGCCAGCGAAATGATTGAACGTTCGAAGGATTTTTTCCAATGGGCCGATCAACGACGTTCCGTACGCGATTTCTCCGATAAACCGGTTCCAAAAGAAGTCATGGAGCATATTTTGATGACAGGATCAACCGCTCCGTCTGGGGCGCACAAACAACCGTGGACATTCTGTTTGATCTCAAATGCAGAGTTGAAATCGAGGTTACGTGCCCTCGCCGAAGAAGAAGAAAAGAAATCGTACGGTGGACGAATGAGCGACGAATGGCTGGAAGATTTAGCTCCACTCGGTACCGATTGGAACAAAGAATTCATCGATATCGCGCCATGGATAGTCGTCGTAATGAAACGTCCATACGAACTTCAAGAAGACGGAACCAAGCGACAAAACTATTATGTCTCTGAATCCGTTGGGTTGGCTTCTGGTTTCTTATTAATGGCTGTTCACAACGCAGGCTTGGTTGCACTTACTCATACACCGAGTCCGATGAACTTCATCGCCAAAGCATTAAATCGACCCGAAAACGAACGCCCTTTCCTGCTTATTCCCGTTGGATATCCAGCAGAAGATGCAAAAGTGCCCGATTTAGCCCGAAAATCGAAAGAAGAAGTAGTTGTCTTTTATGACTAAAAACGAGTTGTTTAGGGTAAGTTTTTATTCGAATTCAGCCTATTTATTTTGCATTCTGATAATTTGTAGTTTTCTTTGCGGCTGAATTAACCCATTAAAAAAAAGAAAAATGTCTGACGTTCAATCAAAAGTAGTATCTATCATCGTAGATAAGTTAGGTGTTGAGGAAAGCGAAGTAACGAATGAAGCAAGCTTCACGAATGATCTTGGAGCTGACTCATTAGATACAGTTGAGCTTATCATGGAATTTGAAAAAGAATTCAACATCGCGATTCCAGACGATCAAGCTGAAAATATCCAAACTGTTGGCGACGCTGTAAACTACATTACAGAAAACGCGAAATAGTTAACACATTTCGATTTACGAACGAACGATTCATACATGGAGCTGAAAAGAGTAGTAGTCACTGGTTTGGGAGCCTTAACTCCAATTGGAAATAACCTTTCTGAATATTGGGACGGCCTTATCAATGGTAAAAGTGGTGCTGCACCCATTACGCGTTATGATGCATCGTCGTTTAAAACATTGTTTGCTTGCGAACTTAAAGGCTTTGATGCCTCCGATCACTTCGATCGTAAGGAAGTAAGGAAACTAGATCCATTCTCGCAATATGCTATGGTCGCGGCTACCGAGGCCATGGCAGATTCGGGTCTAATGGAATCAGAACCCAACGTAGACCGCATCGGTGTAATTTGGGGATCTGGAATCGGAGGACTCCAAACTTTCCAAGATGAAGCAAAAGCCTTCTTCCAAGGAGATGGAACTCCGCGAATTAATCCATTCTTCATTCCAAAGATGATTGCTGACATCGCGGCAGGACATATTTCTATCAAATATGGATTGCGCGGACCTAACTACGTTACGGTTTCAGCTTGTGCGTCTTCAACGAACGCTATTATTGATGCTTTCAACTACATTCGCCTCGGTAAATCTGATGCCATTGTAACAGGAGGATCTGAAGCGTGTGTAAACGAAATGGGAATGGGTGGATTTAATGCATTGAAAGCACTCTCAACTAGAAATGATTCACCAGAAACGGCTTCTCGTCCATTCGACGTGGATCGTGATGGTTTTGTTTTGGGAGAAGGAGCTGGAGCATTGATCCTAGAAGAATATGAACACGCAAAGCGCCGCGGTGCAAAAATCTACGCCGAAGTAATCGGTGGAGGAATGTCCGGAGATGCGTATCACATGACGGCTCCTCACCCAGAAGGATTGGGAGCAAAAAATACAATGCTTGCTGCATTAGAGGATGCTGAAATTGATCCTTCGCAAGTAGATTATGTCAATGTTCATGGAACTTCAACACCGTTGGGTGACATAGCCGAAGTAAAAGCCATTAAAGCGGTTTTCGGCGAACATGCGTATGATTTAAACATCAGTTCTACAAAATCGATGACAGGTCACCTTTTGGGTGCCGCAGGAGCAATTGAAGCAATTGCATCGATTATGGCTGTACAAAATGATATTGTTCCACCAACGATTAATCACTTTACTGACGATCCTGAATTGGATAACAAATTGAACTTCACGTTTAACGAAGCTCAAAAACGTCAGGTAAACATCGCCCTTTCGAACACATTCGGATTCGGAGGTCACAACACCACGGTGATTGTCAAAAAATTTAAGGCTTAGTTGTCGAAGTTTTTTAATTTCTTTCAAAAAAGTGTCCCAAAGACTGCTCCTGATATCGAGCGGTTTATTATTGAGCGCTTTGGATATCACCCAAAGAACGGAGAACATTTCGAGCACGCCTTAACGCACAAGTCCATTCTGAACACCACCGATATTGAAGTTTCCAACGAACGATTGGAGTTTCTCGGTGATGCCATTCTCGACTCCATTGTTGCTGAATTCTTATACGAGCGTTTTCCCAACGAAAACGAAGGCTATTTGACAAAAATCAAATCGAAAGTAGTCAGTCGAAATACCTTGGGAGCCTTAGGTCACGACATGGAAATTGGTAAGGTACTCCGCTACAATAAGAATCGTACTATTAAGATGGAAACCATCGAAGGAAATGCTTTCGAAGCATTGGTGGGAGCCATTTACCTCGACGGCGGCTATGAAGCTGCGCAAAAAAGCATCATTCAACACGTTTTTAGAAAGTACGTCAACCTCAATCGCATTTTAAAGGAGGAAATAGATTTTAAATCTCGTCTATTTATCTGGAGTCAGAAAAACCGTCTTCCCATCGAATTTGAAGTATTGAAGGAAGAAAACGAAGGCGCAAGCTGGAAATACTTGGTTCGCGTAAACATCAATGATCGTGAATACGGTCGAGGATCTGGATCATCTAAAAAGAAGGCAGAACAAGCCGCTGCTCAAGAAACGTTAGAGCTTTTGGGAGAGCTTTAAATTCATCATCTCAATTATCCCCTCCTTTTTTCATTTTTTGGAAAAGAAATTTTCAATTTGAAAATACCGTCATGCTTCTGGCACGCCCCTCTCAACACCTCAAATAACTAACTAACAAGCAATTAACAAAAATGCGCTGTAACTCGGCATACCCATTGATCTATTCTTGGCAACGAAAATTAGTAACCAAATAAAACAATAGACATGAAAAATCAGATGAAAAACATGGCTCTTGCAGCTGTATTGACAACAGGATTATTTGGATCAACAGTATTTGCAGGAGAAGGAAATGAAAAGCCGAGTATCGAAAACAACCGACTCAAAAATCGTGTGGAGTATCAAGACATGCAACAGGCAATGAACGTCATTGATGCAAAACAAGCATCCATCGAAGCATTGAAGGCAGAAAAGAAGATTCATCGTGACGAGGATAACACCATCGCGCTTCACATGACCAAAAAGGAGCTTCGAAAAGCCAGAGTCGATCTATTACGTGCAAGAGCATACTTGCGTATTGATAAACATGATTTAAAGCAGGACCAAAAGGTGGCCATTGCTGAGCAAAAGCAAGAAATCAAAGAAGCCAAAAAAGAGCTCCGTAAAGCCAAACGCGAAATGCGAAAAAGCAAACGAAAGAAGAACTTGGATCAATATGCGAAAAACACGGATCAAGTAGCACATTTGGAGCAAGTAGTTGAAAGCAAAACGCAATCCGCTGAAGCATACGAGGAAGATGTAGATGAATTCTTTGCTTACCTCGATGTAGAAATTGATGAAACCCTGGACAAATAGTCCTTTGCATCAATGATCAAATCCCCGTGAAAACACGGGGATTTTTTCGTCCAAACAGCAATTTAATCATTTGTTAAACTGAGCAATTGAAAGAATGTGTACCTTCGATTCACGTAATTCAGCAAGAATGACCAAAACAACCATCGCCCTTGCCTCCGCTTTGTCCATCACAGCGTGCAGCACGAAGAAAACCATTGATTTACAAGGTCACCGTGGCTGTCGCGGTATTCAACCGGAGAACACGATGCCTGCCTTCGGGAAGGCGCTGGAGATCGGTGTCACAACACTAGAAATGGACGTAGTTATCACCAAAGATCACGAGGTGATTGTTTCCCATGAACCTTATTTTTCCCACGAGATTTCAACTGATCCAGCAGGAAACCTCATCACAAAAGCAAACGAAAAAGAACACAACCTCTATCAGCTTTCGTACGAGGAAATTAAACAATATGATGTTGGATTACGTCCTCATGCTCGCTTTCCGAAACAAGCAAAAGTTCCTGCCACCAAACCCTTGATGAAAGAAGTCATCGAAATGGCTGAAAACTATACCGTCATCCACTCGCGCACCAAGCCTTTTTACAACATCGAAATCAAACGCGAACCTGAATTGGATTCTGTTTTCCAGCCCCCCGTGGAAACATTTGTTGATCTCGTGTTGGGTGCCGTACAGCATCGACCTTTTTCAGACAGAGTTTGCCTCCAATCATTCGATTTGGAAACACTCCGTCTCGTTCACGAAAAGGCTCCGGAAATTACTCTGGCCTTGCTTATTGAAACAGAAACAGACGTCCAACAAAACATTGAAACGCTTGGATTCACCCCCACCATTTACAGCCCATATTTCGCATTGATCAATCAGCAAACTATGGATTATTGTAACGAGCATTCCATTCGTGTTATTCCGTGGACCGTCAACAAAAAGGACGATTTGCTTCGCATGCTTGAATTTGGTGTAGACGGTATTATAACAGATTACCCCAACGAGTTTAAGGCAATTTTAGAAGAGAAGGAAATAGAGATTCGATAAGGTTGATCATGGAACAATTGCGCTAAAACATGGTAGCATGACAAAGGCAAGTTTTACTCTTCAATCTAGAAAAATCCATTATGATCGATTTTCGTGCACACTTATTTGTGTATTGTGATCGATACAATTTCGATTGGGGGATTGGAGAATTACAGCTTGAAACGTAACTTCCTTCTGCTCCATTTTTTAGATTCATTTCGTACAAAAAGTGTATTTTACTACACTCAAGTAATACCCTATGCTCAAGAACATCCTTTTTTCAACACTTCTCGTTTTGATC
>JBFHGY010000139.1:0-6982 GCA_041582905.1 Crocinitomicaceae bacterium
AATCGGGAAATTTAATCCAGAAAGAACGTATGGAATCAGTGCTGCCATTTTCTGAGTTCGAGCATCCTCTTGAAGTTGATCCAACAAATGATCGGAGACTTCCGAATTCGATTCTTCTGCCCTTGGAATGACAGCTTCCATATCGAAATCATTTGGGTCCATTCCCATCATGGCATTTACAACACTCTCAGGATCTGGAAATCGTTCAGAAAGCAAACGGAAGCAGCGCGCCACTTTTTTCATGTGACCGACTGCAATTTCTCCCGTCGCTCCAAACAATTTTTCACTCGGATCAGAAAGTTCTTCAATGATCTTCGTAGAGATATGCTCCACAATCTTCAAATTGACTTCATTCGCAAGCGCCGCTACCATCAAAAAGGCATTATTGCCCTCTTTGTATTTTTTGTCGATATCTTTTATGACGTCGAGGATGTGATAGTTTTTACGAATGACCTGATTACTTCTATTGGGTTCGAGACACTCGGGAATAATTTGATCAACATTGGAAAATTCATCTGCTTTTACTGCCGCCAAAAGGCCCAGATAGACATCAAAGAGAGGTAATCCCGACGGAGCCAACAAGTTCAGATGTTGCTTCACCTCTTCCCAATGAGCAAAAATGCTTCCTTCTTTTAGCTGAACGAATGCACCATTTCGATCCCATTTCCAAAAGGTGTTTTGGTAACACTTTATGTAATCGTAGGCTTTTAGCATTTCTGTAGCGTCAATTTTAATGAACCACGCGTGAGTTCTTGAAAGGATTCATTTGAAATCTCCGTGTAGTCACCATTTTGATCAAACACCCACAGTTTTTCTGGAGCTTTCACTTGCTTTACTTGTGAGATGAGCGTTTGAAGATAACTGTACTTAAACGTGTAGCCCACAGGAATAAAGAGTCCATTCATTTCCCAATATCGATCCGATACCATTGGAAATACGTGAGTACTCAAAACAAGCGCTTTTGATTGATCGAACAGGCACCAAGTAGCAGGACTGTACTCATTTGAAGGAACACGACTCATGAAGGTTTCTAATTCATTCAACGAAACAAGCGAAGCTTTGGTAGGATGTTCTTCAGAGCTCGTTGTTAGTTCTACATGGATATTTCCATTAATATCAAACAAATTCTCATTGAATGAAGGCAATTCTAGCCTTAATGCTTGTTGGATTGAGTGCCACAAAACTCCTACTGGAAACTTTCGCTCAGGAACTTTGTTCCCAACGAGGTACAACATTTGATTTTTCAGTTCAAAAAGGCGCAATTTCGGAATCGATCGAAGTTCAACGCTCCGCAGTTGTTCCGCTGAAAAACCTTTCAACCAATATCCGTCATCGGTCTTGGCAATCTGAACTTTGTC
This sequence comes from Crocinitomicaceae bacterium, assembly GCA_041582905.1. Lineage (GTDB taxonomy): Bacteria > Bacteroidota > Bacteroidia > Flavobacteriales_D > Crocinitomicaceae > UBA4466. The sequence continues at coordinate 1,359 of JBFHGY010000139.1, forward strand.
GAAGTGCCAAATATCACGAAAAGTGTCATGCGCACCAACAGGAGAATAAATAATAAACTCTACAGCGCCACGAGCATCTGCTTCCATATTCCATCGATTTTTTCTTTCAGAAATACTCGTTTCTGTTCGTCCTCTAGCCAATCTGCGCGTGCTTGAATCAATTTTAAATTTTCTTTCAACTTTAATTGCTCATCGGCCCCGATTCCTCCACTTTCTAACGTAGTCAGGATTTCGTCCAATTCTTTCGCTAATTGCTCAGGATCTGCTTTTTGTCCTACTTGACTTTGCGGATGTCTACCTTCCTCGGTGAGATTTTCGAGTCGCTTATCAATAATCCCAGCCAAAATCTCGATTTGATCTTCCGTATCCCACACATAGCGCAGAACCCACAAATCTGAAAGTTGAGCAACACTTCTTCCCGATATAATCGCACTGGCAGCAATCAAGTTTTGAAGCTTCACCACTTTTCTATCCGACACTTTAACTCCGGCATTTCTCAATTCCAAAATCACGGAAAGGTAATCGGAACGAACGGCATCCAGCTCCACTTGCTTGCAAGCTTTTTGCAACTCACGCACATCATCTGATGCAATTTGAGGCGCTTCAATTTTTCCTTGCTCTCGTTTCCAGCCAATTTTGGCGACTTGCTCCAGCGATTCGAACGATACGTTATCAGAAACCACTCGAATCAGAAAACGATCCAGTAAGGCTTCCAGCGCCTCCTCTTCTGGCAATTGATTACTCGCCCCGACAAACATCAAGGCAGGAATCGCGCGTGTTTCTCGTCCTCTTCGGAAGATACGTTCATTGAGTACCATGAGTAAGCTATTCAAAATGGCGCTATTCGCATTGAATAACTCATCTAGAAATACTAACGACGCTTCAGGCAACATCCCTGTCGTATTGGTGACCAAATCGCCTTCTTTCAATTTACGAATGTCAAATGGCCCGAATATTTCGTTTGGTTCTGTAAATCGCGTAAATAAATATTCAAAATTGGTTCCGTCTGATATACAATCGGATAATCCACGTACTAGCGCACTTTTCGCGGTTCCTGGAGGTCCTAACAAAAAGATGTTTTCGCGCGCTACGAGGCATACGCCCATCAGGTCAATTATTTCTTCTTTATCCACAAATGTAGCCTTGAGATGACTCAAGACTTCATGCAGTTTCGTATTATTCATTATTGGTTGTTGTCTAAGTAGGGTTTTACAATTTCTCGGATTTGGCTATGTGCTGTAAACACGGCATTTCGGTTGATAACGCGTTCCACGAGCAAGATGACCATATCACGACTTTTAAGCAACTCTAAATGATCGAGTTCCACAGAAGGAGTTGGTTCGCGACGCCCAATTCCCGAATAACTCCACGTGAGCAAATGCTTGTCAAGCAATGGAATGAGTCCATCGTATGTATCCAAGTTTTCTGCTTTATCGATGACATCCGGTAAAAAACGCAGGCACAAATCGCACGAAAGAATGGCACTTAGGTTCATTTCACCATCAAAATTCGGAAGTAGTTTCGGGAAATCAATTTCAGGAATATCGCGCAACATCAATAATTGAGAAGCAATAAAAACGGTTTTTGCGCCCCATAATGCTGCTTTCCCATCAAATGGCGGGAGCTTTCCTGGGAAGTTAACGCCTTCACTTTCATACTCCTGAGCAAGAAAACGAGTAACGTACTCTTCTTCATCCTCAGAAATCTGTACCAATTCCGAATGAAGGACAATATCACCCTTTGTTCGAAGCAGTTCTATACTGTCGAAGAAATAGGAAGTAATATCGAATTCGTTCATCTTTAGTTGCTAAAAAGCCATTAAGTTAAGGAATTGCTTTGGTATGCTGATGAAAAAACTCGAAAAATGATCGAAGCAAAGACGAATGAAATCTAAGCAGATGTTTGAATGAAAAAAAAACTCCAGTATCTAACCTTCGCGTTCTTTGTGGTGAAAAACAACACAGCTTTGTGTCTTGACAAAGTCAAGTTGTGCCCCTGTGGTAAAAAATAAACCACAAAGGCACAAAGTTCACAAAGACATCCTGTATTTAAATGGGTGTTTGAGCACAAAGAAGCTAATCATTAACCAAATACTCCATCGATCTTCGATAATACCCAAGTAAATCCGCCACCGGCTAAATTCACATAGGTGGTTTCACCGTTGAATGCGATAATGGTTTTTCCTTCTGGAGCTGTCACCTGAACATTTTGTCGATCCACTACATTGGAATTAATTGTAGCGGGATAACTTTTACCATCTATGGTGATTTGAACGATTACATTTTGCCCGTACCAGTTTCCTGTTACATAACTAAACGCGCTCAAGCCATTCGAGAGCTGAATCGGTGCATTCGCATTCCCTCCATCACCGCCATGCTGTAGCAGATTTACCACGTAGGAACCGTCACTACTTGCATTCGTGCACTGAATGGCATCCACTACTTCTCCACTTCGAACAACGATACTTTGAATAAGTGTTGGTTTCGTTTGTACGTTTAAGATGTCACCATCGTTGAAAGGAACCGTATACGGTTCACGGCGCATGTATTGTCGCATTAGTAATTGCTGACTTTGTTCGAAAGGCCAGTTGGAAGAATCCAATCTCCAACTCATCATCGTTTGATACGGGTATTGTTGACCGTTATACTGAATGCCTGCCGCATACTGCTGAGAAGCATAGAGAGCCGTAATCCCACTTTCGAAATAGGCGCCAAACCCAAGTAGATCAGCATTAATACCATGAGAAATAAACACGCTCGGGTCGCTCACCCAGTAACTTTGTAGATTGAATACGTCCACATTAGCGTTTACTGCGGCTGCGTTCAGGTTTTGGACATTTCCACCTTGATTCGAACTTGCTGAAATAGCCAAATAATACGTGTCTCCAAAGGCCTTTCCAAGCGCATCAAACCATGCGCCATTTTGTTGTTGATTGAGGCTACTCGTTGGCTGTTCCCAGTCAATATCAAAACCGTTGAGATTATTTTCTCCCAAGAAGCTGGCTATGTTATTCGCGAAAGTGGTCAGTAAGTTTGGATCGGCGATGATCTTTTGTAGATCAGCCAGAATTTCACTGGTATACGCCAGTAAAGCAAAGATGGTAATTTCAGCGTTCTGCGCACGGGCATCCGCTACTTGTTGAGCGAGAAAGGTATTGCTTGTGTTGAGAGTTGGACTGGCGGGGTTGCTCATATCGATGCCAAACCATCCAATACTCAGATAGTCGAGCGTTCCGTACACTCCATTGAGTTTGAGAGAGCTGAAATTACTGTTGGGAGAGTCGAAGGTAGCTCCTTGCGGATGTAATTCACTCGTTAGCCATGCTCCAATGGCTCCTTTAAAATTTTTCTTGCCTTTCATGTGATTAGGTTTTTAGCGTTTTTAATCAGGCCATGAGAATACCCAAGCCTGTGTGTTTTTTTAATGGGTTGATCAATTCTCATTAAAGAATTGACTTAAATAGCCCATAACAAGTAGATAAACCTTTGTTATTTACTTGTACGCTAAAGGTAAATAAGCGTAAAAGGAATGACACGCGTATTTATACCTGATTTTAAAGCAATTAGTTGAATTTCAATATTTTTTATGTGTATTACGGTCGATGAGCAGTAAAATAAACGCTACATGTAGCCAACAGAAAGTAGGAAAGGTTACACCAAAAGCATCACGAAGTAAGAACAAAACATACTACATCGATTCGGATTCTCTTTCACCTACTTCGATTAATTACTTAGTATGAAATCATATGAATTAACCGCCTGGACTAATCAGTTTAATGCGAAATGATCCTTTCACTTTATCGTCATCACATGTGATTGTACCTTCTGCTTTTACGTACTCTCCAATTTCATTTTTGATACCCGTACCCATCACAGAGGTGATTTCGCATTCGCATTTTCTCGATGAGAAATCGTTAGACGTTATTTGCGTATCGTACATATTCCCGACCATTTGATGTGGATCGAACTGTTCGGTAAGAACCCGCATTTTCCAATCGTTTACCGTACAAATGAAATCATCAGCCATTACCACTTCTCCACCACCGAGACCACTTTCAAAGTGTTGCGTACCTTTATTTAGTGTGATGTGATAATCTGTTGCAGGCTTTGGTGTTTCCGTTTCTAGCTCTACAATTTCCTCCTCCACATCAGGAACAACCACTTCATCAATTGCTTCTTCTATTTCCATGTCATCCAATACAGGATCATCCGAACACGACTGTAATACCAATAAGGAACAGCCAAAAACAAGTAGTGTGATGTATACTTTCATAGTCGATCGTTTTGTGCTTTTACCATGCGCCATTTCGAAAAAGGTCGTCAAGCGGTTTCCCGGCAAATGCGGTGTGAGTTTATGTCTAATGCTCTATAAATTACAAAAACGAATAGACTTTACAGCTGTAAAAGACGTACAAATTATTGATAAATAGTATTTTCCGAATATTCACCTATATCCATTGAACGGATACCACATTTAGCTGTACTATCTTGTAAACACAGATAGACATGAACAAACTTATTTTTCTCGCCGTAGCCATTTTCACAAGCTATTCATCAATGGCTCAAAATGAATTTGCCTTTGCGCTCAACGATGAAATCGAAAAAGAATCCAAGAAAAATATCTTGTTCTCTCCTACTTCGATTAAAACGGCATTTGCCATGGCGTATGAAGGTGCAAACGGTATTTCTCAAGAGGAGTTTGAGGAACTTTTTGGTTTTGAAGAAGACAATTCGGTGTTCTTCAAAGAAATGAAACAGTTAAAAAAATCAGCAGAAATTTCAAATTCACTTTGGATACAAGAAGACTTCCCGATTCTCCCCGCATTTATTGAGAAAATGAAAGTGGAATTTGCTGCACCACCTCAGTACACGAATTTTCTACATGATCCCAAAGGAAGTGCAGAAAAAATAAACGATTGGATTGAAGAAAGCACGAAAGGAATGATCAAAAAAATGCTTACACCGAGTGATGTAAAGTTACTGAAAATGGCATTGGTCAACGCGATCTATTTCAAGCAGGATTGGAAGTATACGTTTGATAAAAAAATGACGCGTGAAAAGTCATTTACCAATTTCTCTGGATCGGAAAGCAAGGTAGATATGATGCATTCACGAACTCATTTCCGTGCTGTGGATGGAGCGAATGAAAAAATGATTGAACTTCCGTATGCCGATGATAAAACGTCTATGGTGATTCTTATGCCCGACAATATGAAACGATACAATTTGACTGAAAAGTTGTACACTGATTTATTCGCAAAAATGTATCACCAAAAAGTAGACCTGGATTTACCAAAATTCACATTTGAAACACCCACTTTTGAACTCATTCCTTTCCTGAAGGAACTTGGAATGGAACACCCTTTTACAGATACTGCTGATTTCTCAGGGATGCGAAAGCAAAAGGATTTAAAAATTGGCACTGTTCTTCATAAAGCGAAGATTATTGTGAATGAAGAAGGAACTGAGGCAGCCGCAGCTACCGTCATCGGTATGGCCGTTACTACTTCAGCTCCATCATTCCCGCCACCTGTGATGGAAATGCACGTAGATAAGCCGTTTTATTACTTCATTAAAGATAATGCTACTGGAGCCATCCTGTTTATGGGAAGAATGAATGAGTTG
>JBFHGY010000140.1:0-6974 GCA_041582905.1 Crocinitomicaceae bacterium
ACACGCCACATTGATTACAAATTGGTACGAGCGAAGAAAACGACAGATGGACTTACCGTAACAGTAAAGAACGTTGGACAGATAAATGGTCCGGTTGAAGTGAATCTGGTGAAGGATGATCAAGTAATTGCTACTCAATGGTTGGAGCCGATCGACAAGAAAAACTCGGTTTTCTTCCCTGGAAATGAAGATTTTGATCGAATTGTGATCGACCACACGAAAGATATTCCAGATATCAACCGCTCGAATAACTCATTAAAAGCCAAGGGACTTCTCAAAAAAGTGGAGCAGCCAAAATTTGAATGGTTAGCTGGAGACAATGAGCCTGAGCACACAAATATATTCTGGACGCCAGCCGTTGGAGGAAATATCTACGATCGCTTCATGCTGGGAGTTGCTCTCCATAATTATGGATTGGTTCCTGAAAAATGGAACTACTTTGTGGCTCCAATGTATTCCTTTGGTCGAAAAATGATCTCAGGTGTCGGAGAGTTCTCTTATACTGCATTGCCAAAGAAGAATTTCAAAAAAGTGCGGTATGGACTTTCGGTGAAATCCTTTAAGCACGATAGTGTTTATCGCAATAATGAATCGTACTACGTGACCCTCTCCCCTTCCATTCGACTTCAATTAGGGTCTCGTGATCAAAAAGCGGTGGACTACACGCAAAATATCTTGATTCAAGGATTATATCGTCAGGATAAATTTGGTTCTGTTGAATATGCGCAAGTAGGAGGATTTGCCCAATATGACTTCGATTTGAAGAAACCCGATCATCAATTGAATCTGCGAGCGCGCAACGATTATTTGCACAATCTCGACACGGAAAATAGTTTTGCGCGCATTCGATTGAGTGCCAACTACAAGCTCCGCTACATGCAAAAAGTGCAAGACCGATGGATTGAACTACGTGCATTTTATGGAAATCAGTATTACAAAAACTACGGTGGATTAGGCGACTACGCGTACTACATGTCACTCGCGGGAACCGATGGACGTCAAGACATTTTTACGGAAGAATACTTCTTTGGACGAAATGAGTATTCGGGTACTTGGTCGCAACAGCGCTCCGAAAACATGGGAGGTTTCCGCTCTACGAGTTACTATGGAACTTCAGATCAATGGATGTTATCCGCGAATGCATGGATTCAATTCCCGTACTTACCAAAAATGTTTGGCGCCTTTGTAGATGCAGGGATTTTCCGATTTGGATCTTCCAATTACACGGCATTCAATACTGGATTAGGAATGAAAGTAAACAATGTATTCGGACTGTACTTCCCGCTTTGGATGAGCACGAATCTCGAGAACTCATTCGGAAATGCAAAATATGCCGAAAAAATTCGATTCACCCTGAACTTCAATATTGCCAACAAATCACATCAGCTATCAAAATTGATTAACTAATATGCGCATTGCTCATTTCATTCTAGTTATATTCCTATTACCGAACTTCCTTTTTTCCCAACAGGAAGGGTTCGTTTATGTCAATCCACCCGTTACCATCGTGATTTTGGGTTCTTCGACCGCAGCAGGCGCGGGTCCATCAAATATTGAAGATGCGTGGGTCAACCGCTATCGTCGTTACGTTCAAGGATTCAATCCGAATAATCAGGTGATTAATTTGGCTAAAGGAGGTTACAACAGTTATCATTTGCTCCCATCTGATGCTGCAAAAGTCCCCAATCGTGTAGTTCCTGATACCGTGAGGAATTTCACGAAAGCGTCGACTTTCCATCCCAATGGAATAATCGTCAATCTTCCGTCGAATGATATTTCTAATGGTCATTCGATCAAGGAGCAATATGCCAATTTTAAAACCTACGCTGAGTACGCGAAGAGCAATGACATTGAATTATGGGCAACAACGACGCAGCCACGAAGTTTTCCAAAGAAAAGGGATCGTGAACTGCAAGTGGTCATGAGAGACTCACTGCTCGAGTTTTTTGGCGATCAATGCATTGATTTTTGGAGTGGTTTTTCTGATGACGACCTCAACGTCGCGAAGGAATATGATTCGGGAGATGGATGCCACCTCAATGCGGAAGGACATCGAATTTTGAATGATCGCGTGATTGCTTCGCAAGCGTTTTACAAGCTGCTCGTAAATAGTTCTATCCAACGCGACACGACGAAACCCAAAGTGGAATTGCCTCCTCATTTGTTGCAAATTGGATTTGAAGGAACACTCATTCCAGACAGTTCAGAATCGAATGAGATGCGTTTTGTGAAGATTGTTCAGCGTGACCGTACGTTGAATGCAACCAATGTGATTGACGACCAGTACAAAATCGAGACAATTATTGACTTGAGCAACTTGGTTCACGTTCGCTACGAAGCACCCAATAGTTTGACGAAAATTGTAGTTTTTGACCTGTCCAACATCGAAAAAGAAGAAGGCGAAGAAGAGTTCGTTTATTATCCAGTAGAAAGCATGGATATTCAAGAAATTGACCTTTCAAAGTTGAATTATCACTTCCCAAAGAATGAGTTACCTGTTGCGGAGTTTATGTATGACGCAGACAACTACGGTGTTCGGTTAAATTCTGAATTCAGTAAATTTCAGAAGACTCGAATCGAAGACGCCATGATTTTCCCACCTCAAAAAGGACGAAAACTGATGACTTATTGGGAAGATGGAACGAAAAAATCTGTTCATCGCTTCAAAAAAGGGCAACTTCACTGCAAATCGACATGGTATACCGAAAACGGTGAGAAAAAGCGTGTTGTATACTTTAAAAATGGAGCCTACAACGGGAAATACATCACCTTTGATGCGGAAGGAGAGAAAGAGTCGCTGCGAAAGTTCAAGAATGACGAACAGATTGGAGAGACCGAAGAATTCTCTGAAAACTAAAGCTTCATTCCTACAGAGAATTCAGGCACTTCTGACACGCGTGCATACGGAAACGACTTCATTCTTCGTAAGCTGTAATAGCTGTTCAGTCCGCCGATTCCCACATCAAACAAGCGATCTAAACGAACATATCCTTTGTCATCCAGACAATCCTCTGGTAGAATGAGTTCCTGTACTTCTCCAATGATAAGTTTCGTTCCATTCGTCTCAATATCGATTTCTTGAACGAATTTCATCCCCATTTTTAATCGACTTTCCTTCACAAAAGGAGCTGTGAAATCGTATAGATACTCTTCGGTTAAACCGCAGGCATCAAATTCGGAAATATGCGCGTCAAATTTTGCTGAAGTATAATGCGCTTTCTCAATGAAGGACTCGTGAATATGATTAATCGTGAAGTATCCATTTTCTTTGATGTTCGAATACGTATTCCTTGGCACATCCGTAACAGGACGCACGATAAAACCAAGTAAGGCAGGATCGCTTCCCAGGTGAACCACAGAACTAAAAATCGCCAAATTGGTTCCCGTTTCCACCGAGTACGTTCCAATAAGGTTCGCAGGTTTGATTCCTGAAATGCCGTTTATGATATTCAAACGGCGAACTCGATTCATTTCTTCAATGTCTTTTTTGCTTAAATGTATCATGATAGTCATTTTTAATTCATCGTTTTGAAATCTTATTTCCACTAATCGCCCGTTGTCGGGAGCATTTGAATCGCTGGATGTCCACCGATCGCTTCTTCGCATGTTTTGAACTCACTCCACTGTTCACCCGTTTGCGCCACATACGAAAACTGGAAGGCTTCAAATGCGTTCGCATGGTTTTAATCACCTCCGCTTCCGACAATCCGAATTGAAATTCAATTGCTTCGAAAGGCGTGCGGTCTTCCCATGCCATTTCAATGATTCGATCTAGTGTTCTTTCATCCATGTTATTCTTGAAACGGTCCAAATTTCTTCTCTACTGCTTGAAAGCGATAATCAAAGATTTCCTCCAGCTTTTTTCGAATCACCAGTGAATTCATGATTGCACCCAGAAACCCAAATGGTGGCGAATACGTCACAATATCTTTCATCAGGACTCCTCCCTCAATTTCTTCCACGAAGTGCTGGTGATGCCAGAGTTTATAGGGACCGATCCGTTGTTCATCAATGAAAAATTGCTTGTCGACTACTTGCGTGATTTCCGTCATCCAGTTCGTTTTGATCCCCAAAAGTGGACTCACTTTGTACGTTATAATCAACCCTGGATACATGATATCGGGCGTATCTTTTGAGGTAATATCAAATCCCATGTAGTCGGGCGTGATCTCCTTCAAATTTCGTGGAGATGAGATAAACGCCCAGATTTCATCCAGACTACAATTCACCTTTTGTGTTTTATGTAATTGATAGAATGCCATTACCCCTCCAATTCTTTTAGTTGATTCAACACCGCTTCAGCTTCCGCTACTTTTTCGTCACTCTTTCTCCGATCTACCGTAGACAATTGATGCGCTTCCTTGAGCAACTTCGCATACTTTTGATTGAGCTTTTCTTTCGGTGACTTCTTCTTAAATAATCCCATTGTTACATTTTTACCGACGACATACCGCCATCGAGGTGAATGATTTGTCCCGTCATCCATTTGGATTGCTCACTCAACAAGAAAACTGCCATTTCAGCAATATCTTCCGGTTCACCAATCCGTTTCAAGGGATGACGTTCTGCGTTCGCTTTTTTCTTTTCTTCCGAGTTCAATAAACGTTCAGCTAGCGGCGTATCCGTGAGCGATGGCGCAATGCAATTCACTCGAATAGCAGGCGCAAACTCCGCAGCAAGCGATTTCGTCAATCCTTCAATTGCTCCTTTCGACATTGCGACTTGCGCGTGAAAATTAAATCCATGCTGCACGGCAACACTGGAGAATAAGACAATTGAAGCGTTTTCTGTAGCTTTCAAATTCGGGAGAACTGCCTGAATGGATTTGACAGCACCGAGAACTTGTAATTTGAAATCGTCCAAAATAGATTCCTCCGTCAAACGCCGAAACGGTTTCAATTCGATGGCACCTGGACAATAAACAAAGCCATGCACTTCACTTGGAAGATCATGAAATCCCAAATTATCCTGTTCCGCATTGAAATGGAAAAATCGCACGTTGTCCTCCTTCGAATCGAGCTGATGACTGAAATACGTAGCTATTACATTGCTGTTCGAATCTTCGGAAAGTTTACGAACAATCGCTTCCCCAATTCCAGATGAGCCACCGATAATCACATAATTTTTCATACTATTTCAAGTAATTAAAAAGTTCTTTCTTCGTTGATTTCTTCTCGAATTCCCCACCATAAAATGCCGTTACGGTCGACGAATTCACATCTTGAATTCCTCTGGACGATACGCACAAATGTTCTGCATCAATGATGACCGCCACACTTTCCGTTCCGAGAATTTCTTGTAAATGTTTCCCAATTTGAACTGTCAATCGCTCTTGTACCTGAGGTCGTTTCGCATAATACTGTGCGATGCGATTCAGTTTTGACAAACCGATTACCTTCCCGTTTGAAATGTAAGCAATGTGTGCTTTACCGATAATCGGAACGAAATGATGCTCGCAATTGGAATACAGCGTAATGTTCTTCTCCACCAACATTTCATTGTACTGGTACTTGTTCTCGAACAAGGCCACTTTCGGTTCATTTTCGGGATTCAAGCCCGAGAAAATTTCATCTACATACATTTTCGCTACCCGAGCAGGCGTCCCTTTGAGAGAATCGTCTGTTAAATCCAATCCGAGGATGTGCATAATCGATCGAAAGTGCTTTTCAATCTCCTGCTTTTTTTCCTCATCTGATACATCAAACGCACCATCCCTCATGGGCGTCTCGATACTCGTCATCAAATGCTGATCGCCTACTTCGTGCGGATCGAGCTCTTCGGTAACTGCTGTTCCTTCAGGCTGGATATTCAGCGATATTCCGTTCAGTTTCATACAATCTAATTTTGAGTTCAAGACCTTCAGGAAGATCTTTTAAAATATGTGTGTACACCACTTGAGCAATGTTCTCAACCGTTGGATTAAGGTTCTTGAAGTCGCTTACGTCCAAATTGAGATTTTTGTGGTCGTAGCGCTCCAACACATTTTTACGAATGATGTCTTTGAGAACTTTTACATCCATCACGTAGCCCGTTTCAGGATCAACATCGCCCGCTACTCTCACCTCTAACTGGTAATTGTGTCCATGAAAGTTCGGATTATTGCACTTCCCAAACACTTCTCTGTTCTTCTCCTCCGACCAATTTGGATTGTTCAAGCGATGTGCAGAATTAAAGTGCTCTTTTCGAATGATTGCTGTTCTCAAAATTTATTTTGTTTAATTATTTAAAACATTCATTAAACAAATATACAAAATTGTTTAATCTACCAAGGTAAATATTAAACAAAATTCGAATTGAAGTACGTATTTTTGAGAAAGTCTTATGTGCAAATGACAATAATCGCGGACAAAATATTAGATGATTCTTCAGGTACTATTCGGATAATCAATGGTTTTCACAACACGCTATCATTCAAGATGGAGGATCTACTCAACAATTTGGATTTGCGACAGGAGAGCATACGCCTTTTCGGGAAAACAGTCCTTCAGCCACGTTTATCGCGATTCTATGCAGATGAGGGTGTATCCTACACCTACAGTCAGCAGTTGTTTAATGGAGTTTCATGGACAGAGGAATTGCTCGAATTGAAGAAAAAGTCGGAGGAAATCGCACAGATTGAATTTAATAGTGCATTGGTTAATTATTATCGAAATGGTCATGACAGTATGGGACTTCACGCGGATGACGAACCTGAGTTGGGAAAAAATCCTGTCATTGCCAGTGTAAATTTCGGTGCTAGTCGCAAAATGGTCTTTCGAAAAAATGGAACCAAGGAAAAGTTGGAAGTCATTTTACATCATGGCGATTTATTGGTGATGTCTGGAGCATTGCAACACGAATGGAAGCATGAAATTCCTAAACAACGAACGGTTACGGAGCCACGATTGAATGTGACATTTCGGAAGATTTGGAAGTAAATCATGTTAGGATAAGCTTTCACGGGACATTAACTATCACCGCACAGCATAAAAAGG
>JBFHGY010000141.1:0-6962 GCA_041582905.1 Crocinitomicaceae bacterium
AACCTTAGGCGGGTTCAATTCATTCTACAAAGTTCACGACGTCTACGAAAGCTATATCGATCAAAAGTCGATTATGCCATGGTTCTTTGACCGTGATGTGAACGAAGGAGGATACGAAATCAAACAGAATTACGCCTTCAAACAAAACATCAAAAAGGTGAATGATGGAAAAAAAGATTTTGACATCAAGCTAGGTACGCAAGATATGATTTCATCGTTCTACCGAGCGCGAACACTCAACTTCAATAACCTCACCAAAGGAAAAACATTTGCCTTTAAGTGTTTCATGGACGGTGAAAACTATACCTTAAAAATCAAATACGTAGGTGATGAAATCATCAAGATTCGTAAAGGGAAATTCAAGTGTCATAAGTTTGTGCCAGTGGTTCAAACAGGACGATACTTCAAACACGAAGAAGATGTTGAATTTTGGGTGACAGCCGACAAGAACAAAATCCCCGTATTGGTGAAGGCTAAAATCCCAGTAGGAACAGTGAAATTACACTTGGTGGAGTGGAGTGGATTGAAAAACACCTTATCCAGTAAACTTGATTAAATAACACACGCTAAATAGGAAGAGGCGCTCTGATTTTCAGGGTGCCTCTTTTTTGTTTGGTGAAGTTCTATTCCCGTGAAAACGACGTGATATCGCATGAGAAAATTGAAAATTGAACTGAATATGACCGAAAAAATGTTAGTTTTAGAACAATCAATTTAATCATGAATTATGAAAAAAGGACTTTTATTGGGAGCGTTGCTTCTAGGAGCCGGAGCGGTAAGCGCTCAAAATCTTTATGTTGGACTACAAGCGGGGTACGGAATTGGCACTCCAAGTGAAGTTGTAGGAAGCACTACTGTAGTGACTTCGTCTGGTCAAACTGAAACAAATGTTTACGGTACGTATGGTGCTGGAACGAACATCGGTTTAAACGTTGGCTACATGTTTAGTGAGCATGTTGGTGCTGAACTTGGATTCAATTACTTTTTAGGATCAACTGTTGAGTCAACGAACACAACTGTTCCAACGGGAACTGTTACTGTAAATTCAAAATCAACACAATTCCGTTTGGCGCCATCATTGGTGGTTACAACTGGAGGTGATCTTGCTCTTTACGGAAAAGGAGGATTGGTATTGCCTGTTGGAGGATCAACAGTTACTGAGTACCGCGATAGCGGAACAAACCCACTAGTTGGATCTGTAGAGCAAGACTTCGAATCAAAAGGAGCGATGTCTATCGGTTTCCAAGGTGCAATGGGTGTTAGCTACAACCTTTCTGATAAGCTTTCTTTATTCGGAGAAGTTGGTGCTGTAAACCTTCGTATCAAAGGTGACACTCGATCAGTTACTGCTTACAGAGTGGACGGAACAGATCAAATGTCAAACTTAGATACATACGACAAAGAAGTTGTTTACGTTGAAGAATTGGGACCAAACTCAAACAACGGAGCATACAACTCAAACACGGATGACAACCAAGCAAGAGAAGAATTGTCAAGTAGTACAAACTACAATGCAATGTTTATTAGCGTTGGGGTGAAATTCAGCCTCTAATTAATAGATAATATGTTTAAAAGGTCATTGCCTTCGGGTAATGGCCTTTTTTTGTACCCATCAGTCGATCAGGTAATTCTACCCGATAATACTTCTGTGAATTCTGTACATTTGTAAAAACACTACGATTTATGAAAACTACTCTACTAACTAGCATTGGTTGTTCTTTGCTGGCATTTGCATCAATTGGACAGATGCGACAAAACGGGATTTCCACCCAATCCTTTAACACAGCAACACCCAACCAAACAGGCATTCAAGAGCAAATTGCGCCACGTATTGCCCCAGCACGTACATCCGACGAACTGATTAACCGTGCTCCATGTATTGATACACTTCTGTATGAAGATTTTCAATCTCAAACCATTCCTACCACTTGGATCAACCTTGATTTAGATGGAGCTACCGATGCGAACGCTCGACCACAAGACTGGTTCATCATGGCAGATTTGCAAACAACAACTCCAGGAGACACCAACTATGTTGCAACATCTTCATCTTGGTTTTCACCTGCTGGAACAGCTAACAACGTCTTGATTTTAGATGCCGTTCAGCCTTGTGCAAACACCGTATTAAGATGGACTTCTGCACCTTTCGAAGGCCCCATTTTCATGGATGGTTACGAAGTACGTATTTCAACTACTGGAACAAACATTGCCGATTTCACGACCACCTTATTTACAATGGCGGAAAGTGTGAACGGAACAGCAACTCCTTCTGCAGGAACGGTTCATTCAAATTACAATGGATCTAACGGAGTCCAAGAACAATGGGAAGTGAGTTTAGGAGCATACGATAACCAAACTGTGTACATCGCCTTTTTCCATGACTCCAATGACGACAACCTCATCATGATCGATAACATCTTTATGGGACTTAACATAGATTTCGATGTAGCGGTCAACTCTGTTAGTACTGAACCATACTATTCAACACCTATTGATCAGGTAACACCACGTACGTTTAGTGCTGAGCTTGGGATGACAACAGGAACATCGGTAACCAACCCAACGTCGAATGTAGAAGTATTCCAAGGGGCCACAAGCGTGTTTACGAATGCGCCTACCACTGCTACATTGAATGCAGGAAGTACGGTCACATTGACCACTGCTGCGTACACACCCATGGCTATCGATTCATACATGGCGACTTTCAATGCATCCGCAGTGGAAGCAGATCCGAATTTGGCAAATAACGACGACACACTGTACTTTGCCGTAACGGATTCCATTTTCGCAACAAGTGATAACACATTTGATGGTTCACTCGGAATTGGGGCTGGAGCTGCAGGATTCCTCGGAAACCAGTATGCCGTAGCTGTAACGGATGATCTGACAAGTATTACCTTCACTTTATCTTCACCAACTGTTGGTGACACGGTGGTTGGAATGATCTATGACATGGTTGGTTCCACTCCGAATCAATTGATCGCAACAACAGATACACTTTTCGTTCCTTCTGCCACTCCAGCGGAATACACACTTTCCGTAACAGGTGGATTCACCACCTTAACTCCAGGAAATTACATCGTGGGAGTTCAGGAAAGCGTCAGTCAAAATGTTTCTCTTGCTACAAACACCAATTACTTTGTGCCAGATTTGGCATGGGTATTCTTCAATGGAAGCTGGGGAAATAACGAAGATTTCGGTTTCCCAAACACCTACCTCCTATCGGCAAACTTTGGACCTTACTGCCCTCAGGTTACTGCTGATTACACGCAAACAGCGAACGATTTGGTTGTGAACTTTACGGATGCCTCTACGAACATGGATGCATGGGCGTGGGATTTCGGTGATGGAAACACATCAACGATGCAAAACCCTACACACACCTATGCTACTGGTGGAACCTATACGGTATGCTTGATTGCAGCTAGTTCATGTGATGCGGATACCATCTGTACCTCCGTTACTGTAAACGACTGTGTGAATCCAACAGCTGGTTTCTCAGAAACAGTAAACAGTAATGGCGTAGTGGATTTCATGAGCACTTCAACATCTACCGGAACAACGACATACGCTTGGGACTTTGGTGATGGAGGTTCAGCCACAGTTGACAATCCAACGTATACGTACGCAGCAAATGGAACATACACGGTGTGTCTAATTGTATACGACTCATGCGGGGTAGATACTACGTGTCATGATGTTGTCGTAAACACGATTGGTTTGGATGAAAATAGTTTGATCGATCAATTGGAGGTTTATCCAGTTCCTGCTTATGGAACACTAACGATTTCAAACTTGACGTCAGGAGAAGACGTGAAAATTGAGCTATTGAACAATCTTGGACAAGTCGTAAAAGTGATTGAATCAGAAGGATTGGAAACAGTCGCATTCGACGTAACATCGATTGTAGATGGATACTATCACTTAAGAGTATCGAATACCATCATGACGGGCACACGTGCTGTTCTGATAAAGCAATAATAACCTATAAAAGTTACCAGAAAAGGTCATTGCCAACAGGTGATGGCCTTTTTTGATGAACGTATTTAAGGCTTTTCTGGAAGCGACGTAGCACTCCTAATACGTGAGTACTTTTCCTTTTTGTAGAAGTTCTTTTGCTTCTTTCCAGTTGGGAAGTTCCGAAGCTGGTAACGTTAGGATACGAATCTCTTTCGCAATGTCCTTACTTTTCTTCATGGCTTCCATGTGAGCACCACTGTACGCGAACGCTTTCATTTCTTCCTCATTATTCCAGAGGGTCATGGTGTAATGCGTTGTCCAGAATCCGCGCGTTTTCGTCTGGACACAGTGGGTTGTTTTCAGTTGCCGAATGATTTTCAGTGCTGAAGAAGAAAGAGCAAAGAATTTAAACGGTCCTTTGAGTTCGATGGATGTAATGGTAACAATCATAGCAATTATCTTCCGGGCGTAAATGTTCCAGACCCGCCATTACTACCTTCAATGATTTGCATTCCTTCCGAAAACTTCAATTCCTTGATTACCTCGCCCCGTTTTCCGTAAACGATGAACTTCCCATGCTTCAATCCGTCTTTGTAGTCGGATTCCTGCATTAATTTACCACGGCGACTGTACATTTTCATGTTTCCATCGAGCTTACCATTTTTGTATTGACTCACAACTGCAGGTGTTTTTCCTCCTGGGTGATAGGCAATCCACTCTCCATGCTTCTCCCCTTCTTTGTATTCACCCTCCTCTGTTAAGCGGTAATCTTTCGATGAATAGGAAGACGCCTTCCCATGCAATTTGCTCTCATAGGCAACAAAATCCTTCATGAGCCCCCAATCCATTTTAGATTTCTTCTTGAAGAGTTTGTAGTTGAGGACATCTTTTACTTTCCCGTTGTCAAAATACTCAATCCACTCGCCAACTTTCAAGTTGTCTTTGTACTCACCACTCAACGTTTGTTTTCCCTTTGGATTGAACGACACCCATTCGCCATTCATTTGGCCCGCTTTGAACGTCGTTCTGTTTTTCAACTCACCAGACTCCCAGTAATTGGTCCATTCTCCGTTTTCCTTTCCATCAATATAATCGCCTTCCATGAGTACGGTTCCATTCTCGTACCACGTGCGCCATGTTCCATTTCGAAGATCGTTTTTAAAGGTTCCTTCTTTGAATTTTGATCCATCTTTGTAGAGGTACGTCCATTGTCCTGTTCGAATATCATGGTCAAACTCGGCGTAATAAGAAATTTCACCCGTTGGATACCAGTACGTCCATTTGCCGTCTTGTTTTCCTTGGTCGAAGTTTCCTTGCATGTCTCGTGTTCCCTTGTTGGTGTACCACGTCCATTCGCCTTGCTTCTGACCATTTTTATATTGTCCAGAAACGTTCAACTCTCCATTGTCATAGAAATATTGGTAAGCACCATGAAGGATTCCTTTCTTGTAGTTACTGACTTTTTCTTTGTCGCCAGTGTAATAATAAAACTCCCACGTTCCATCTTTCTCTCCATCCGTAAAGTTTCCTTTGAGCGTGAGGTAGCCGTAGACACTAAATTCTTCGAACGCTCCATGTTGCAAGCCGTTCTTGTAGTTGTACCACTCCTTCACCGTACCCGTTGAATAATAGGTAACCAATTCACCTTCGCCGTCCTCCACAGTTTGTGAGTGCAAGGAATCGGGAAGATAAAACTCCCAAACATAGTTATCTGGTCCTTTCACCTCTTCTACCATTTTCAGGCGACCATCTACGTAGTAGTGTTTCCACATACCTGATGCCTCATCATTGGTGTAATACCCCTCTGTTTTCTGCTTTCCCGTTTCGTACCACTCGCGATATACGCTATCCTGACGATTCAATTTGAAATAGCCCTCTTGTTGCTTTTTTCCGTTTGGATAATACAAGGTTACTTCACCATGCAATAAATCACGGTAGTAATAACGCACTTCTTCTACTTCACCCAAGCGATCATAATACGTCCATTTTCCGTGCTTTTCCGTAGTTTCCCCGAATTCGTCCACGTAGTATTTTCCACGCGACTGAAGTTGGATTTTATTAAAATCCCAGTACGTACTTTTCGTTTTTGTAAGATTTTCTTTCTCAACGGTTTGAGCATTTACAGAAATCGACAATACAATTAACGCAAAAGGTAAAAGAAACTTTGTCATGAACATTTGTTTATACTATAACTGATTTTCCAGCGGATGTTACTGCATTTTCATCATTATTCCTTGAATGACAAAAAACACACCAAACACAACGAAAATAATCCCGATGATGCGATTAAGACCAGTAAGCAAACGGTGCGTTACTAATGGACGTAGTTTTTTTGCTCCAAGGATTTTCAATACATCAATTCCAAAAAAGGTAATGAGAATTAATGACAGGTAGAAAAGCATTCCCCAACTACTGGCACCTCCCGCATCTTCAGCACCAATTGTCATAACGCTGAACCAGTAAAAAATCACCAAAGGATTAGCAATATTGAGCAAAAAGCCTTTGATTCCAAGGAACACATAATCCCGTGTTTTCGATACCGGAATGGACTGCGCATTAAACTGGTGTTTCTTTACCTTTTTGAAAAAGTTAAAGATCCCATAACCGACAAAAATCACCCCGCCAATAATCCGGAGAATGGAACTATCGTCGCCCGCTTTTAAATCTTCCACTTCCTTGTAGAAAACATAGGCGATCAAAATGTACACTAAATCACTGATGAGGACACCGAAGTCTAACCACAGAGCTGCTTTTACTCCTCTTCTGATACTTGTTTCCAGAAGTACAAAGAATACGGGACCAATCATTATACTGAGTATAAAACCAGTCACTAATCCTTTTAAAAGTAAATCCATAGCTTATTTTGGTGCTTTCGTAGACAAAAATAACGTTTCATTTCTCATTTCCGCATTGAAAAGGAAACTTTCAAACAGAAGTGTATTTCAGCGAGTAAGAAGATGGCTCCATGGATTCGGTATGTGCTGATTTTTCGCTGTATACCT
>JBFHGY010000142.1:0-6942 GCA_041582905.1 Crocinitomicaceae bacterium
AAACTGGGAAAATACTGGGCTCATTGCTTGGAGTGATAAAAATGGAGACGGAAAAATCCAATACGTGGCAGGTGCTGCATTGGAAGGTAAAAAACCCGTTTTCACGGAGCAAAGAGGTGTGCATGGAGAACGAACGATTTCAAATCCTGGACCCGAATCGAATGAGTTGTATGTTGACCGTGATATTATGGTACTAGCGAATCCAGAAATTGCCAATTTGCCAAATTGGGTAATTGCCTTGGTGGCAGCGGGAGGTTTGGCAGCAGCATTGTCTACCGCAGCGGGACTACTTTTGGTGATCTCAACATCCGTTTCACACGATTTAATCAAGAAGCAAATTAAACCAGATATCTCCGATAAAGGAGAGTTGAGAGTGGCGCGTATTGCGATTGTGGTTGCCATTGTAGTGGCAGGTTTATTTGGAATTTATCCTCCAGGCTTCGTGGCAGCTGTCGTCGCCCTGGCTTTTGGACTTGCAGCAGCATCGTTCTTCCCAGCCATTATTTTGGGTATTTTCGATAAACGCATGAACAAGCAAGGCGCAATATCAGGAATGGTGGTCGGAATTGTGATTATGTTGTATTACATGATCGTCTACAAAACCGGATTGATTGGAGTAATGGATCCACTACCAGAAAGTGAATGGTGGTTCGGTACATCTCCTGAAGGTTTTGGAACCATCGCTATGTTGATCAATTTCACGGTGTCGATTGTGGTGTCTCGCTTAACGCCAGCTCCACCGAAAGATGTGCAGGAAATTGTAGAAAACATACGAATCCCAAGTGGCGCAGGAGAAGCCGCTCAAGGACATTAAAAGTTACACGGCAGCGGCATGATCATTTTCGTGCTGCTGCTTTTTTGATTGAATAGAATGAAGAAAAGACATCAGCAAAAATTGGTACTTCTGGCAGTGAGTTTGTTGCTACTGTTTAATGTGCCGCTTGTGCTTCTTTTTGATGGAAAAGATGCCATCTTTGGTGTTCCTGTATTCTATTTTTCAATCTTCTCCGTTTGGTTGTTCGCAACCATCATTTCTTACGTTGTTTTAACCCGATATTATGAGTGATTACGGATTGATCATCATCATATTGGCCTATCTCGGCGTACTGTTCTACATCGCTTTTTGGGGGAACAAAAACAACCGTAGCAAGTGGGTGAATAACCCGTATGTCTACACTTTGTCATTGGCAGTATATTGTACAGCATGGACTTATTATGGAAGCGTGGGAACCGCAGCGGAATCAGGAATTAAGTTTCTGCCCATTTATCTCGGTCCTATCATTGCCATTCCACTTTGGATTATCCTCATGCGTAAAATTCTACGCATCGCGAAGCAGCACAATATTGCTTCAATTGCCGATTTTATCTCGTTGAGATACGGTCGTAACAGATTGCTTGGGGCTGTTGTTACCATCGTTTGTTTATTGGCAACAGTTCCGTATTTATCGCTACAGTTGAAAGCGATTTCCGAGTCTTTCCAGGTAATGACGGCACAGTCCGAGTTTGATTCGACACATGTTCTGCGCGACTCAACGTTCTACATCGCACTTATTTTGGCGGTGTTCGTAACGTTTTTCAGTACACAAAAATCGGATGCCACTACGAAGAACCGTGGGATCATTGCTTCTGTTGCGTTTGAATCCATTTTGAAGTTGGTGTTCTTTCTAGCTATTGGAATCTATGTTACGTTCTTCTTGTTTGATGGGACAACCGATATTTACGAACGAA
This sequence comes from Crocinitomicaceae bacterium, assembly GCA_041582905.1. Lineage (GTDB taxonomy): Bacteria > Bacteroidota > Bacteroidia > Flavobacteriales_D > Crocinitomicaceae > UBA4466. The sequence continues at coordinate 1,729 of JBFHGY010000142.1, forward strand.
TTCAAGCAAGCGATGGCTTTGAGAAGCTTATCGGATTTGGTGACACCAACGGCTTGGATTGGTTTTTTCTGATTCTTCTGTCCTTTTTAGCCATCTTCTTATTGCCAAGGCAGTTTCAGGTGTCGGTGGTGGAAAATAATCGCGAAAAGCATGTCAAAAAAGCGATTTGGCTATTTCCACTCTATTTATTGCTGTTCAACGTATTCGTCATCTTTATCGCGTGGGGTGGAAAAGTCACCTTTGGTGATTCCGTAAATCCAGATTACTATACACTACTTCTTCCATTGGAAAATGGTCACTCATGGATGGCGTTACTCGTATTTTTAGGCGGATTCTCAGCGGTTGTTTCGATGATTGTCATTTCAACCATTGCATTGTCGAATATGGTGAGTAATAACTTGATTATTCCCTACGGGTTCCTATCAAAATTCATCAAAAGTAATCCTGAAAAGAATGCGAGTCATATCATTACCATTCGCCGCGTTTCTATCTTTTCGATTATCATTTTAGCGTATATCATTTACGCGAATTTTTCGGTGCAAATGTCACTCGATTCGATCGGTTTGATCTCTTTTGTGATCATTGCGTTATTGGCTCCTTCCTTTTTCCTTGGACTGTTTTGGAATAGAGGTTCATCGAAAGGAACACTTGCGGGAATTCTAGTCGGATTTTTAGTGATTACATACACACTCATCATTCCATTTACGATGCAAGCGTATGGCGCTTCGGATAGTTTCATTCAGGAAGGCTTGTTCGGGAATCATTCATTAAAACCGTATGCACTTTTTGGAATTGATTTTCTTTCTCCACCTTCTCACGCCTTCTTTTGGAGTCTACTCTTGAATACCATCACGTATGTGTGGGTGTCTGTTTCCACGAAAGGAAATTACCGTGAGCGAAATTATGCCGAAATGTTTGTGAATGTGAAGGCATCGGCTGAATTAGATGATAGCGCATACGTATGGAAGGGTGAAGCGTACGTGGATGACATCAAAGAAGTATTGGTGAAATTCCTTGGAGTTACACGTTCAGAAAGAGCGTTGCAATTGTTCTTTAGAAAGCACGGACTCTCTCCAGACACAAAAATTGCGGATGCACGATTAATCAACTTTTCTGAAAAATTACTCACCGGAACAATTGGTGGAGCCTCTGCCAAAATATTGATTTCAAGTGTTGTAAAAGAGGATAAGGTGAGCTTGGTAGAAGTGTTAGAAATTCTGGAAGAATCAAAAGAGAACATTGCGCGAAACAAACTTTTGAAAGAGAAATCCAATGAACTATCGAAGTTGGCAGGACAGTTAAAAGATGCCAATGAGGAATTGATCCTAAAGGATAAACAAAAAGATGAGTTTTTAGATACCGTAGCGCATGAGCTCAAGACGCCAATTACGGGAATTCGTGGTGCAGCGGAAATATTATTAGATGACGGCGATGAGATGCCGAGTGAGATGAAGGAGCAGTTCCTCAAGAACATTCTCAATGATTCGGATCGCTTCACACGCTTGATTCAGAACATCCTGGATTTTGAAAAGCTGTCGGAGGGAAGACATGAACTTACACGGGGCATGCACAATTTCGCGGATACGCTGAACGGTGTGCTTACTTCAATCAATCCGGTGGCTGCTAATGCTCAGGTGATGATTCATGTGCTCTCAAAAGGAGATGCATACGCGGTATACGATGAAGATCGCATCATCCAAGTAGTGACGAACTTATTATCCAATGCCATCAAGTTCTGTGATAAAACAGAAGGACGTATTGAAGTCGATTACCACATCCAAGAAGGAAAGTTAGAGGTGAGTGTGGCAGATAACGGCTTGGGTGTTCCAAAGGAAGACATTGATTATGTATTCGATAAGTTCTATCAATCGAAAAATCAAAATACCATTAAGCCAGAAGGTAGCGGTCTTGGATTGGCTATCTCGGAACGAATTGTTACCAGTCACGGCGGAAAAATTAGCGTAGTTAATGAACAGGATAGTGGAGCAAAATTCACATTTGAAATACCAATACAACCAAAAGAATGACTAAAAAGATACTGATAGTAGATGATGAGCCCAATATTGTCATGACGCTCGAATATGCCTTCAAAAAGAAGGGCTTCGAAGTGTTCATTGCTAGGGATGGAGGAGAAGCACTGGAGATTTTGGAGTACACCGTTCCAGATGCTGTGATATTAGATATTATGATGCCCCAAGTGGATGGATATCAAACCTTAAAATGGATCAAAAACAATAAAGCACTTGCAGATGTCAAAGTGGTCTTTCTTACCGCGAAGAGCAAAACAAGTGACATTGAAAAAGGAATGGAACTGGGAGTCGATAAATACTTGACAAAACCATTTTCAGTGAAGAAAATAACAACAGAAATAACGGAAATGCTGGCCTGACTGAATTCTAGTGCGCAGCTAATGGTTGGGTCAGCATTTATTAAAATAGCGAATGATGAGATTTAGTTTATCCCCTTTGTTGTCAGATATTTTTATTCTGATTTACGCCATCGCAACATTATATCTTCGATTTAAATTGGAAAACGAAGTGTTACTTTCAGCATCAGCTTCTCTGGTGATTGGTTTCGTCTTTGTCTTCTTCATCTGGATTATGATCAAAACGAAAGTGTTGAATCCAAATTGGTTCGGACTGTTCAAATCGAAAAAACACTAATCATGGACTACGAAGAATTCTACCAAGAAAGTATCTCCAATCCAGAAGGTTTCTGGAAAGAACAGGCGAATCAATTGAAATGGTTCAAACAACCGACAAAGATTCTTTCACCAGCTGAGGGATGGCATCAGTGGTTTGAAGATGGAGAACTCAATCTAAGTTACCTCTGTATCGACAAGCATATTGAAGATGGCTACGGAGAGCAAAATGCCATTATTTATGATTCTCCCGTCACAAACACGAAACAACACATTACCTATAATGAGTTGTTGGAGCAAGTAGGAACGTTGGCTGGCGGATTGGCTAAAATGGGAGTGCAGAAAGGAGATACTGTAATTATTTACATGCCGATGATTCCTCAAGCTTTGTATGCGATGCTTGCCTGTGCTCGACTCGGCGCGATTCATTCGGTGGTATTCGGTGGATTTGCTCCTCACGAGTTGGCGATCCGCATCGATGACTGCAATCCAAAAATAGTGATTACAGCATCAAACGGTATTGAAATCGACAAGGTGATTCCGTACAAGCCCTACGTGGATGAAGCGATCGAAAAAGCGCAATCGAAACCAGAAAAGGTAGTCGTCTTTGATCGAAAATTAGGAGTTGACTTTGAGATGTCTGACAGAGATATCCTCTTCGAGGATGTACAGAAGTTGTCGGATGGGATTTCACCTGTTTCGTTGAAGTCAACAGACCCTTCTTACATCTTGTATACCTCTGGAACAACAGGAACGCCAAAAGGAATTGTACGTGATACAGGTGGATATGCCACGGCACTTAAGTTTAGCATGAAGCATGTTTATGGAATTGAAGAAGGAGATGTGTACTGGGCAGCAAGCGATGTGGGTTGGGTTGTGGGACATAGCTACATTGTCTACGCGCCCTTATTGAATCGAAACACAACGATACTATTCGAAGGAAAACCGATCAAAACTCCAGATGCATCGACGTTCTGGCGAGTGATTTCTGAGCATCAAGTAAAGGTGATGTTTACCGCGCCTACCGCGATTAGAGCCATTCGAAAAGAAGACCCAAATGGAGAATTGATAAAGAAGTACGACTTGTCCTGTTTGAAATACCAATTCCTTGCCGGTGAACGTTGTGATGTTTCTACTTTAAATTGGACACAAGAGCAGCTCAAGGTTCCAGTAATTGACCACTGGTGGCAAACAGAGTCAGGCTGGCCGATGCTTGCAAATATGGTAGGAGTAGATCTTTTACCGGTTAAGCCAGGTTCAGCAACAAAACCCGTTTGCGGTTATGAAATACAAATATTGAACGAAAACGGAGAGAACGTTGCAACGGGTGAAGAGGGCTTCGTCGCGATAAAACTTCCGCTTCCCCCAGGAAATTTGATTAATTTGTGGGGAAATCCTGAGCGGTTTAAGCAATCCTACCTGAGCAAATTCCCAGGTTACTACTTCTCTGGAGATGGCGGCTACATGGATAGCGATGGATATGTGTTTATCACGGGTCGAGTAGACGACATCATCAATGTAGCAGGACATCGTTTGTCGACGGCGGAGATGGAAGAAATCGTTTCAAGTCACAAAAATGTTGCTGAATGCGCTGTGTTCGGTGTTCATTGCGATTTGAAAGGACAACGACCATTGGCTCTTGTCGTGTTAAAGTCGGGAATGGATGAGGTGGATATGGATGGACTTCAGCAAGAAATTGTGCAAGAAGTACGTTCGCAAATTGGACCAGTTGCATCGTTCAAAGAAGTGCGAATTGTGAAGCGATTACCCAAAACGCGCTCGGGAAAAATACTACGCGAATTGTTGCGTCAAATTGCCGATAACGAAGTGTACAAAGTGCCTTCAACGATCGATGATGCGAGCATCATACCTGAATTGGAACAACTATTTGAATAAAAAATTGATTAAAACCTTAATAGAATAAAACCATGAGTAATTATCATATCAAACACTTAGAGGAGTACTTTAAAGTATACCGTAAATCGGTTCGAGAGCCAGAAATTTTTTGGGAAGAAATCGCCGAGGAGCATTTCCTTTGGAGAAAACGTTGGGACAATGTACTGAGCTGGGATTTTACCAAGCCTGAAGTAAAGTGGTTTGAAGGTGCAAAACTGAATATTACGGAGAACTGTATCGATCGACATCTTCGTACAAAAGGAGATAAAACAGCAATTCTCTTTGAACCCAATGATGCGAATGAAGCAGCGCAGCACATTACTTACAATGAATTGTCCGAGCGTGTGAATCGCTTTGCGAATGTGCTCAAAAATAAAGGTGTTCAAAAAGGAGATCGTGTATGTATTTACTTGCCGATGATCCCAGAATTGGCTGTTTCGGTGTTGGCATGTGCGCGCATCGGTGCGGTACATTCTGTTGTTTTTGCTGGGTTCTCGGCAATGGCTCTCGCTACAAGAATCAATGACAGTGATTGTAAAATGGTGATCACATGCGACGGATCCTACCGCGGTTCAAAAACCATCGATTTGAAATCCATCGTAGATGAAGCCTTAGAAGATTGTCCAGGTGTGAATACAGTATTGGTTGCCAAACGAATCAATTCTGATATCAATATG
>JBFHGY010000143.1:0-6926 GCA_041582905.1 Crocinitomicaceae bacterium
TCAATTCTGGTTTGTTTACCCCAACGGGCATTCATACTGTTCGAAGCATCCAGAATGAACAAAATACGCGTCATATCCTCTTGTCCAAACGAAAATGAACTCACGAACAAGAGCAATATGGCAAGCGTTTTTTTCATCTAGTAATCTCCCAATGTTTCTTCAAGTTGATTGAGTGCTGATTCTAACTGTTCCGCATTTGGAGCATTTCCATGCCATTTGTGCGTCCCCATCATATAATCAACACCTTGTCCCATTTCGGTTTTCATGATGATCACAATCGGTTTTTCTTTTCCAACAAGCGCATGAGCTTTCGTCAATGTTTCACGCATGTTGTCGAAATCATGACCATCCATTTCCAATACCTCCCATCCAAAAGCTTGCCACTTTTGAGAAAGGTTGCCTAGAGAAAGGACATCGTCTAAGTCTCCATCAATCTGGCGACCATTGTAATCGATCGTTGCGATCAAGTTGTCCACTTTGTTTGCGGCTGCGTATAATGCGGCCTCCCAAATTTGTCCTTCTTGCAACTCTCCGTCACCATGAAGTGTATAAACAATGGAATCGTCTCCATTTAATTTTTTTGTTGCTGCCGTTCCTAATGCGCAAGATAATCCCTGACCAAGAGAACCAGAAGCCATTCGAACACCTGGAATTCCTTTGTCCGTAGATGGGTGTCCTTGAAGACGCGTAGAAAGTTTTCTAAATGTTCCCAATTCGTCTACTGAAAAATAACCAGAGCGAGCCAATACGCTGTACCAAACCGGAGAAATATGTCCGTTTGATAGGTAAAATACATCCTCATTTTTTCCATCCATCGTGAAATTTGAAGGCGTATGTTTTAGAACGTCAAAATACAGAAGAGTCAGAAAGTCAGCACATCCCAAGGATCCTCCTGGGTGACCAGAGCTAGCACCAGCTACCATCCGTACGATGTCTCTTCTTACTTGTGATGAAATTTTTTTGAGTTCTTGCGTATCCATGCTTCGGTTATATTTATAAGAATTACCCTTGTTTTCGGTTACAAAGCTAAGGTTTAATTCGTAATTTAGCTTGTCAAAAAAATGGAACTTATCATGTAGATGCAACATTTTTTACACAAACTGTGTCTATATAAACAAAAAAGACTCTTTTTATGAAATTACTTACTTTCCTTAGTTTCTTCCTACTCGGATCCAGTGCGGTTTTTGCACAGGATATTGACGAGCGTCTCCTCTCTAGATACTCTCAAGAAGAACTTCAAACAATGATTGAATCGAATATCGATCAGTATAACCTACTCGAATATGCGCTTGATAATGCTCTCTATGTAGCGAATTATGATGGCGCAAAAGGTGGAGACTTTGCTCAAATCTCAGTTAACGTTGAGTCATTACCGACTTTTCTCGATTTGAATTTGCATATCACTGACCAGAATCAGTATTACAGAATTGAAGGGGAAGATAAGTTTTTAGTGGTGAAGTCTGCTGTAGTACTAAAGTATGAAATGAAAAAATAATGGGAGCGATAAAAGTGAATAGTATAAAAGGATTATTGCTTGGAGCAATATCAATGGTCTCATTGTTTGCCAGTGCGCAGAATGTCGTAATGGGAGATCCAGGTTTTAGTGAAGCAAACCCCGCAGATTGTAGCACATTTGGTGTGGCAGGTAATAACTTTTTTGACGATGGTGGAGCAGGGAACTACTCACCGAACTTTAATGATACAACAGTTCTTTGTCCTGATTTAACGCAAGGAACGAAAATGACAGTGACCTTTGCCATCAACGCAGGGTATACATTCGACGTAGATGGTTCGGATTGGATTTATGTGTATGATGGACCTAATACGTCAGCGCCATTGCTCGGTCAGCATAATTCTGTGACGGATCCAAATGGTTTTGCGTACACGGCTTCATGGAATAACCCAAGTGGTTGTTTAACGATCGTGTTTATTTCGGACGGGGCCAATGAAGGAACAGGATGGGATGCAAACGCTCAGTGTGGAAACCAAAACCAACCTTTTGAACCGCATATTGAAGCTTTTGTGAATGGTCAAGGACCTGATGCTTTGAACCCAGCTGACACTGGTTTTGTAGATGTATGTTTCGGAGATAGTATTTTGTTCGTTGCAAAGCCTATTTTCCCGTATTCAATGGAAACAACAGGTTACGGATACTCACAAAATGTGAACAACGTTGACTACGAGTGGAATATTTCGAGTGGAGGGACATTCCCGAACAATGATTCTATTTGGTTTACTCCACCAACGAGAAATGGATTCTTAATTGATTTGAAAATTGAAGATCAATTCCCTCAAATCGAGCGTATGCTGTGTAAAGTTCGAGTGTCTCAGTTGCCGAACTTCGCGGGAACAGGACCGTTGGAAGATACAGTTTGTCTTGGACAGTCAACGAACTTAGTAGGAGGGGTGACACCAACAGATACCGTTGGGGTTGATATTCCTGCTGGACAGTTCCAATTAGGAGGTTCATTCGCTGGTTTGACGTACTTGCCTGATGGTTCCGGAGCGCAATATCAAGCTCCAATCGATATTTCTGGTTTCCCTTCGGGGTCGACTATTTCAAATGCTCAAGATTTGAACCAAGTGAGTATTACAATGGAACACTCTTACTTAGGTGATTTAGAGATTGCCCTAGAATGTCCGAATGGAACACAGATTCCTTTGGTAAATTCTTATGATCAACCAAGTGGTTTTATTCCTGGTGGAACAAGTGGAGGAGGTACCTACCTCGGTCACCCATTTGATGATCCAGGTGGAGGAGGAGCTGGTATTGGATGGGAATACAGTTTTAGTTCTGTATTCAATACCATTGCTGGGTCCATGACGCAAAACCTCGGAAATACAGTAGGAGTTCCATTTATTCCTGCGAATCCTCCAACTCAACCTACGGACTTGTCCGCAGGAAATTCAATTGATCCATCTGTGATCTATGAACCAGAGGTGACATTTGCCAATTTTACAGGATGTCCGATCAATGGACAGTGGACGATTATTGTTCAGGACAACCTCGGAACAGATGACGGTTGGATTTTCGAATGGGGATTATTTTTCGACCCTTCTTTCTTCCCAGGTGTTTCTGGATATCAAAACTATGTTGTGTCCGACGAGTGGTTGAATGATCCAACGATTATTTCAGGTCAAAATGATACGGTAATTGTTGTACAGCCAAACACACCAGGAAATTACGACTACACATATAGTGTGACAGATGATTTTGGATGTTACTATGATACTACAGTGACACTGTATGTACTTCCTCAACCTGAGATTTTCAATGATACACTCGCTTGTAACTTTGGAATGGTGGCAAATGGAACGGTATCATACGGTGGAGGAGTGTGGTCAACGACAGACCCAGAAATCTCATTCTCTGATCCAAATATTGATAACCCCACCATTTCGGCTTCAACTGCGGGAGTATATACCGTTACCTATACGGATAATGCCTGTAACTCATCTGTGAGTGCAGACATCGATTTCCCTCCTTTGCCTGAAGTGTTAAGTGATACGGCTCTTTGTTCGCTGTCATTACCGATAACAGGAACGGTTGCATACTCTACGGGAGGATTTTGGTCTGAACCAACTGGAGACTTATCTTTCTCGCCTTCGGTTGCAAGCTTAAACCCAACGGTGAGTAGTTCATCGAGTGGCGTGTATACGATCACATTTACGGATTCAGTATGTGGAAATACAGCTTCAGCAGATATTGAATTTATAGCACCTCCGACTATTTTTGGAGATACCATTGCGTGTAACTATGGATTGTACGCTGATAACGTAACATCGTACGCAGGTGGATTCTGGTCTTCAGCTGACACCGCAGTATATTTCTCGGACAGCTCTATGATGAACACTGGAATTGGTGTAACGTATCCAGGGACATACACTGTAACATTTACAGATAGCGTATGTAACATGTCTGTAAGTGCACAGATTGAATTCCCTCCGTATGTCTACGTGGCGTTAGCCGATACGACAGTATGTATTGGAACTGAAATCGATATGTATGTTTGGGGGAATGGTTCAGCAACAGACCTCGTATGGAGCACAGGAGACACTGGGCCATTCATTACGATATCGGAGCCTGGTGTATACTCGGTTACAGGATCTAATGTATGTCATACCGCTACCGTATCTGCTGTTTTGGATAATAAAATATGTGATATTGACGTGCCAAACGTCATCTCACTGTCTTCTCTACAAGGGAATAACTTGTGGTTTGTGCAGCAACAAGGTATTGCCAAGTTTAATTGTATTATCACGAACCGATGGGGGAACGTAATTTTTGAAACAAATGATCCTGCAGGACAATGGGATGGAACATCTCAGAACGGATCGCTTGTGAACGAAGGGACGTACTTCTATGTAATTGAAGCAGTGCTCGATAATGGAGAGCCACTGACAAAACAAGGATTTGTACAGGTGATACATTAAGAGAAAATACTCATAAATGAAAAGCTTCTTCTGATACACTCGGAAGAAGCTTTTTTGTTGATTTCAACTTTTATCTAACAATAAGATTTAACTTTATTCTAAATAATTTTTTGAGGAAGCGTATGAAGACGATTGGAGTGAATGGGTTTGGACGGATTGGACGTTATTTTACACGAATGACATTAGAAAATTCGGCTATAGATGTAGCTGTAGTGAATGATCTTGCGGATATCAATACCTTGGCGCATTTGTTTAAGTATGATAGTGTGCACGGGCGGTTGAAGCATTCGTTTGAAGTCCAAGACGATAAATTAGTCTTCGAGAATGGAAAAGTAATTCAATTTATCTCGGAACGTGATCCAGCTACTATCCAATGGGCAAATCACGGAGTGGAAATCGTTTTGGAGTCTACAGGAATTTTCCGAACAGAAGAATTGGCGAGTGAGCATTTAGTTGGAGGAGCGAAGAAAGTGGTTCTCTCAGCTCCAGCAAAAGGAGGAAACGTGCGCTCTATCGTGTTGGGCGTAAATGATGAACTATTAGAAGATACGGACCTTGTTGTTTCCAATGCGTCGTGTACGACGAATTCAGCGGCGCCTATGTTGAAGGTCATGAAGGAAATTTGCGAAATCGAAAGCGCTTTTATCACGACAGTTCACAGTTATACATCTGATCAACGATTGCATGATGCTCCTCATAGTGATTTACGACGCGCACGAGCTGCGGCAGAATCGATTGTTCCGACAACAACGGGTGCAGCAAAGGCCTTGGCTAAAGTATTTCCCGAATTGGAAGGAAGAATTGGAGGGTGTGGAATTCGCGTACCTGTTCCAGACGGTTCCATGACAGATCTTACACTCATCGTGAAGAATCCGCCGAGTGAAGAAGCAATCAATCAAGCGATGAAAAAAGCGTCGCAAGAAAGTCTAAAAGGGATTTTGGAATATACCGAAGATCCCATTGTTTCCAGAGATATCGTTGGAAATGGGCACAGTTGTATTTTTGATGCTCAGCTCACTAGCGTGATTGGAAACATGGTGAAAATCATGGGGTGGTACGATAACGAAGCGGGATACTCAAACCGCTTGGTTGATTTGATGCAACGTTTGTAGTTTAATTATGGATATTACCATCATATATTCGAATGCTTCAAAGGGTTTCTTCGACAATTTTCTCGTTCAATGGGAACTGAATTTTGCGAAGAATAGGCGAAAGTATGTTTTCGCGTATGCAATGTATGCTGTCATTGTTTTACTGGGAGTCGTGGAACTATTTAAGGAAGAAAGACCTGATCGCTTATTGGATTTTCCGATGGGTACGTTTTTAATGACCTTGGGTGGTGTCATGCTCTACGTGACGTTTTATTATCATCGTTATGCCTCAAAATTAAAAAAGGAGAATATTAACCATGCATCTCAAATTGCTGATCAGTTAAAGAAAGGAGAGAATCAACAAGTAATTCGGTTGAAAGATGATGGTTTATACAATGAACAGCACAAAATATCGGAATACATTGGTTGGGAGTATTTCAGTCATTACTCAATCCACGAAGATTTACTGATTCTACACCAAAACGTGAGAGTCATACAGAATTATGTAATTCGTCGGAGTCATGTTACACCCACCGAGTACGAGGAGATTCTGGCCTTTGTTCAAGGTCGATTGAAGGAGCACGTATATTAGTTCTTCAATCTTTCAATCAAACTATTTTTTAATCGTTGTAGGCTATCGCTTGTAATAAATCCAAGCTCCTGGAGCCATGCTCTGCAACTTCCCTAAATTGGCATTCGCTTCTTCAGATGTCGCATACGATTGCATACTCACGGCATGTAGTTCTCCTTTCATGAAGACTTCGGAATTATATCCTTTCGCTCTAAATTCGGCTGCCAGGCGATTCGCATTGTCTTCAGAAGAAAATGCACCAGCAATTACTTTGTACGGTCCACTAGAAGAACTGGATACGACAGGAGCTGTCACCTTTGGTTTCTCTACAACTTTTGGTTTTTCTACGACCTCAGGCTCTTCTGGGATAATTTCGGGCTCCTCCACAATTTCCTCTTGTTCTTCAACCGATTCATTCATATCTTCTGATGAAGTAGTATTCTCGGTCTCGCTATCTTCTTCGGTTCCATGAATGGTTTCATACATCTGCTCTTTCAGCGATTTCTCCTCAGGTTTTTCTGTCTCTTCGTCTGCTAAGAACGGAATGTATTGCTTCAGATCATTGTAGTTTCGCCCAACGTAGGCACCACCACCAATAATGAGTAAAGCGAAAAGGATCAAGGTGATCCAGAAGCCAACTCCTCCTTTGTCTTTTTTCTCATCTTCAATGATTTCCCCAGCTGCTGCTTTTTCCTCTTCGGTTAGTGGCGCACGCTCTTCTGGCTCTTGAATCACGGGTTGGTGCTCTGGAGAAGGTTCGAAGGTTCCTTCATTGGGAACGTGACTGCTTTCCTCGAAGAACTTCGGCTCTGCACTCGCAATGGGCGGAA
>JBFHGY010000144.1:0-6918 GCA_041582905.1 Crocinitomicaceae bacterium
CTGTGGTAATCGTGCTCGAACCTTTTATCTTTTTACAGCTTGTACTTGCAACAGCCACAAGAGCCAATGAAAGAACGAATGCAATCTTTTTCATAATGATCTTTTTTGTGTTTGTATTCGTATGACAGTTCGAAGAGACATGTACCCCTACGTGCAAAGAAATTTTTTTTGATTTTTTTATTGAATGTTAAAAACAACCGACTCTCCAACGCTTCCATGACGCGAGAAAAGAGTGAGTTGATCCCCAGAATTGTATTCATTCGCATTGAAATCTAAATGGACACGTAGCACATTAAACGTTAATTGTTGTTGCCCATTCCAACCGTGCGTCTCAATTTTTACCATGGACGAATCAGAAATATTCTGTTCAGGGTTGTTGTTCTTTTGAATGGAAATATTTGGTGTTCCTGCCTTGTATCCATTCTCGACAATTAGATAATAGTGATCGCCAATTTGAACGTCTATTGAATGTTGTTTTAACTCTTTGTACTCACTGTTTTTGAATACAACATAGGGTTGTGTTTCCTTTTTACATGCGGTGAACAACAAAACAGAAAAAGCAAAAAGAAAAAGTGTTGATTTCATTTGAAAAACTAATTATTGGTTAGAAAAAACGTAAAGCAAGATGTCCTCCAGCCCACACGTGTAAGTTCGAATTTCCTTCGGAATAGCTGTAAAGACTGTAGGGTGCCAAGGTGTTGAAGTCATTCCCTGGGAAATAGGATGTTTCTGCTACTAAGGCGTTAATCGACGGTCCAACTGCAATCGCTAAAACGGGTGAAAGTTGCCACTGACAAGAAACAGTGAACTTCCCTAGTCCATTCGGACGAATAATGGCTGATTTTCGCTGAAGATGTGACGCTTGAAGGTCGAAGAAAATGCGCGTTTTTGGTGAAAGTCCCACGGAAGATCCGATTCCATATCCCAATTGGAAAGTTGGGTTTTCGCCTTCGAAATGAACACCCCAAACGAAGGAATTGTAAAACTGATTCACTCCCGTTTTGAACGCTACGTTTGCTTGAAACACTTCATTCGTCGACAATTCAATTTGATGCAAGCCTTTTTTGGAATAACTCAACAAGCCAATGGGTACACCATCGATTTTTTCACTAAAATTCAACAGTCCGATTTGTGCGCCATCCACTTCTTCAGCCATGTTGATGATTCCCGCGATTTGTGCTCCTTCGAGTTTTCCGTAGGATTTATTAAAAATTCCTCCGATTTGCGCTCCTGTTGAGTTACCGTACGAATAGTTTCCTATTCCACCGATCTGCGCTCCAACGAAACCATCTGAAAAATTGATCAAACCGGCCGCTTGAGCTCCAGTCACTTCTCCGTCTGTGATATTCGTCATTCCAGCAAATTGTGCACCCAACACATCCGAATGGTTAATGTTGGTTATCCCTGCAAACTGCGCTCCCTGCTGATATCCTCCTACTTTGTTAAAAACACCAGCTACCTGGAGATAACTCACCGAATCCCAATCCAAGTTGAAAATACCTCCGACTTCCAAAACACGCACTCCTTCAACGAATCCACCAATGACATTGAACGAATAATCAACTGTCGTCTTACCCGTCAATTCTCCGTTGGTTCCCACATACGGAACAAGGGAAACTTGCGCCTTACGCTGTAGTGCTTCTCCAAAGTTTTTGAACTTTGATTTTCGCTCTTCCGTAAACAAAAATCGTTGAAACCAGTTTAATTTTGCGTTTTCAAGCGTGTCCGTATCCAATGAATCCATTTCTACAGGAAGTGCTTCCAACGAAATATTGAAGACCGAAGTTCCCGATTGTGTCCATTGAATGCTTGTATCTCGATATCCGAACTTCTTCACAACAATCAAAGGGTTTTCACTGTTTTTGATCGTCAAATTATAATATCCGTATTCGTTCGAACTCGTAGCGGTTAAACTCGTAGAATCGTAAATGGTCGCGTATGGAATCGTTTCTCCCGTTTCCTTGTTTGAAATATAGCCTGTGAGCACAACCGACTTTTCATCCGAAGCACTTGCCGAACGCAAAATGATGTAGTTTCCTCGTTCTTTGTACGCGACCTTCCCTAAAAACAAATCGTTGAGAACGGCTCGTGTAGTCTTGTTCGAATAAGTGCGGGTAAGTTGCAGGTTTTCATCAATCAAATCGGTGCGATACGCGAATTGGTATTCTCCTTGTTCCTCCATCAATCGCAAGGTCTCTTTCACCGAAGTCCCATTCAAATCCAAGCTTACTTTTCGTTCCAAGGGAGGAGCCGCTTGCTGTGCCCAGCTTAAACTCAAGCACCCAACGCATAGAATGACCGTGAGTATCTTATTGACAGCTTTCTCCATAGATTTCAATTGTTTTTTTGTTTTGAATAATGGTGATATCGAGTAATTCTGAGATGATATCCAAAATGGTCGCCAATGATTCATTTTTAAATGTGACACTCACCGTACATTCTCCCAACGCAGGGTTCTTAATCTCTATTTTTCGTTTGAAAAAGGCACTCAATATTTCTGTCGCTTCGGATAAGCTTGTTCCATCGAACTCAAAGACAATATCTTCTCGAGCCGAAGGTTCAGCGTATTCCTTGATCACTTTTTGACTGACCAAATAGAAGGCGCTATCCCCTTTTTCCAAGGCTTTTTTCTGACCATTCACTCTCAATTCTACCACTCCTTCATCCACAGAAACCTTTACTGTATCTCCAATTTGATCTACGTGAAAAATGGTTCCTAAATCATAGATTTCCAGATCTTCTACCATTAACACGAAGGGATTTTTCTCGTCGTGAATCACCTCAAAGGTTCCACTTCCATCCAAGGTGAGCGATCTATTTTTCTTATTGAAATCCTTGGGAATGGTCAATTTACTTCCTGGCTGTAAGGTCACCTTGGAATCATCCTTCAAAGTATAATAAGCGACTTTATTCGAAGCGTAAATAATATTTTCTCGCTCTTCCAGTTCTTTCTTTTCATTGACTTTATCATCGTGGGCAATTGGATCTTCCTCGGAAGGCGAAAAAACATTCGTTACAACAATCAACGCAATGATGGCTGCTGCGGCAAGCGAAACAACAAATAGCGGCTTTTTCCAAAGCGGAATCACCTTCGCCTTCGTGATTTCATGTTCGATCACTTTCCAGGCACTTCCTTTCGAGCCAACCGCGAAAACCTCAGAACCATACGTTTTAGCATGTGCCTTTTCCAATTCAAGGAAATAAGCCTCGTTGTCCGCATGCTCACGCTTCCAATCTTCCAATTGCATCGCTTCGTCTGGATTCGCCTCACCATTTAAATAGCTGACGATCAGAGCATCTATTTCTTCTTTCGAATTCAGCATGGCATATTCAATATCAATGTTAATACTACAAGCGGGAAATAGTCTTTCAATTCTTCACGCATCACCCTCAACGCTTTTCCCATTTGATTTTCCACCGTTTTGTGAGAAATTCCCAACTCAGCCGCAATTTCTTTATACGACAGTTGTTCGAATCGACTCAGTCGAAACACCTCTCTACATTTTTCTGGCAGCTCCATCATTGCCTGATCAATTCTCCCCTGCAACTCATTCGTTGTAAGCAAACTACTTGTTTGAAACTCCGACTGCAATGCACTTTTTTGAATCAGATCTTCATCACTTTGGGGCATCCGTTGCATTTTCTTTTGTTCATTGAGGCTCATATTGAATGTAGACCGAAACAGATACGACCGAATGTTCTCAATCTCTCGAATCGAATCGCGTTTCTCCCATAGTTTGATGAACAGTTGCTGCACGACATCTTCCGCCGCATCCTGATCTTTCACAATCGAGTAGGCATAACGACAGAGTTCGTCATAATGCGTCTTGAACAACGTGTTCAATACTGTGGTATTCATTTCAACTAGTTGGGTCATTCTTTACTATGAACGCTCTTGTTTATGGAAGAGACAACGCGAAGATAGGGTTACCCCTATGCAAGTCGAAATTTTTTTTGAACGGACTGGCTATTTTGATGTTAAACGGTCTGAAGTACATCCCTTTGAACAAATAGCATCCCGATTTTGCGTCAGATCTGTGATGGTTTTTCCATCGTATTTTCCTTACATTCGGATTATCTAAATGCCCAATTATGAAATTTAGCTTGACAGTTTTAACCGTATTGACCACTACGGTCTTATTCGGACAATCTCCCCTCTGGTTGAGATATCCTTCCATTTCACCCGATGGACAAACGATTGCTTTCAATTACAAAGGAGATATTTACCTGGTAAATTCCAACGGAGGTCAAGCGCGTGCGCTCACCACTCATGAGGATCACGATTTTATGCCTACGTGGTCACCCGACGGTAAAACGATCGTATTTGCATCGAACAGGAATGGCAATTACGACATTTACTCCATGCCATCAGAAGGAGGAGCGGCAACACGAAAAACATTTCATTCGGCAAGTGATTACCCTTGCTCAGTCGATAAAAACGGAAAAATTTACTTCTACTCGAGTCGTTTGGATGCTAAAATGAATTCCCAGTTTCCCTCGGGAGCATTACCTGAATTATATGCCGTTGATGCGAAAGGGGAATTGGACCAAGTCTTGACAACACCTGCTGAATCCGCAGTCTGGAATGCGGATGGAACAAAGCTCATCTACCACGACCGAAAAGGGTACGAAGACGAATGGCGAAAGCATCATACCTCATCCGTTACGCGCGATGTTTGGTTGTATGACCCTGCCACAAAAGAGCATACACAATTGACCGATTTTAACGGAGAAGATCGAAACCCCGTATGGAGCACAGACGAACAATCCTTCTATTACTTATCGGAAGAATCTGGAAGTTTTAATGTGTGGAAAAAAGACATTTCAGGCGGAAACAAGACCCAAATTACGCACTTCACGAAGCACCCTGTCCGCTTTTTAACACGAGCGAAAAACGGAACGCTTTCCTTCAGTTTCGATGGAGAATTATACACGTTACAGGAATCGGGAGAGCCAAAAAAACTGGCCATTCTCATTAACAACGATGATGACTTCAATGTATCGGAATTAATTGACGTGAAAGGAGAGGTGTCAGAAATGGCCTTGTCTCCGAATGGGAAAGAAATCGCGTTTGTGGCCCGCGGAGAAATCTTCGTCACAGCACTTGATTTTTCTGATACAAAACGTATTACCAATACACCCGAGCAAGAACGAAACATTAGTTTTAGTCCAGATGGAAGATCTATTTTATTTGCCGGAGAGCGCAACGAAAGTTGGAACATCTACCGAGTTAATTTAACAAGAGACGAAGAAAAATACTTCTACTCATCCACCGTTTTGAAAGAAGAAGGAGTTGTTGTGACGGATCAGGAAACCTTCCAACCTCACTTTTCTCCTGACGGAAAAGAAGTAGCATTTTTGGAGGAGCGTGTGATCTTGAAAGTAATCAACCTTGAAAGTAAAGAAGTACGTACTATTCTCGATAAAAAATACAATTACTCATATTCAGACGGAGATCAGTATTACGAATGGTCGCCAGACGGAAAATGGTTCTTAGCTCAGTATTTACCATACAATCGTTGGAATGGAGATGTTGGGCTGATCTCTGCAGATGGAAAGCAAATCATTAACCTCACGGAGAGCGGTTACGAATGTTACTCACCCAAATGGGCAATGGATGGCGAAGCCATTATTTGGTTCTCTGGACGTCATGGAATGAAAAGTCATGGTAGTTGGGGAAGTCAGGATGATGCCTACGCCATGTTCCTCACCGAAGGTGCTTACGAAAAGTTCAAACTCTCTCCTGCTGAACTCGCTCAACTCGAAGAAGCGAAAAAGGATGAGCCAAAAGAGTCGGAAAAAGAGTCGTCCAAAAAAGGAAAGAAAGACAAAAAAGAATCATCCGATGAGAAGAAAATGGAGCCTTTGAAGTTTGATTTGGATCGAGCGGAAGACAGAACAGCACGTCTAACGCTTCATTCTTCTAGTTTGAGTGACGCCATTTTAACGAAAGATGGAAGCAAATTGTACTACCTCAGCGCCTTCGAAAAAGGCTTTGATTTGTGGGTTCAAGACTTTAAAAAGAATGAAACCAAGTTGCTTGCTAAACTCGGTAATGGCGGAGGACAGTTGAAGTTCGACAAGGACGAAGCGAATATCATCGTAATTGGAGGTGGAGGAATTTCCAAAATTGATGTGAATAGTGGACAGCCGACACCCGTTCAATATTCAGCCAAAATGGAATTGAATCAACAAAAAGAGTTCGAATACATTTACAATCACGCGTGGCGACAAGCATTAAAGAAGTTCTACGTAGAGGATATGCACGGCGTAGATTGGGATTTCTACAAAACAGCTTACGCTAAGTTTTTACCACACATCAACAACGGTGCTGATTTTGCTGAAATGTTGAGTGAACTCCTTGGAGAATTGAATGCTTCGCACACTGGATCAGGATTCCGATTTAGTAAAAGTACTGGCGACCGAACGTCTTCATTGGGAATTTACCCAGACTATTCATTTGATGGAAAGGGAATTAAAGTAAGTGAAATCATTGATAAAAGTCCGTTGCTTGTAGAAGGTTCAAAAGCAAAAGATGGAATGGTGATCACGAAAATCAACGGTGAGGAAATCCAACACCTTCCGCATTATTTCCAGTTGATGAATCACCAGGCACATGAGCACATTTTGGTTCATTTCACAGTGGATGGAAAAGAATACAGCGAAGTGTTCAAACCGATTTCGATGCGTCAAATGTACAACTTGACCTACGAACGCTACGTGAAAAAACGTAATGAGCAAGTGGAAGAGCTTTCCGAAGGAAAGATAGGGTACGTGCATGTGCGTGGTATGAATGACGAAAGTTTCCGCGAGGTATACTCAAAAGCACTCGGAAAGCACGCAGACAAAGAAGCGTTGATTGTCGATACACGATTTAATGGTGGCGGTTGGCTTCACGATGACCTGGCTACTTTCCTA
>JBFHGY010000145.1:0-6901 GCA_041582905.1 Crocinitomicaceae bacterium
CCTAATGTCATGCTAAAGTTGAGTAAGTCCTCTTTTGAGACAGCATCACTTTCCGATAAATGATCGTAAAAGATTCCGCCCACTCCACGTGTTTCGTTTCGATGAGGAATAAAGAAGTAATCATCCGCCCACACCTTAAATCTTTCGTAAAAGGAAGTATTGAACTGATCACAAATTGTTTTTAGCCCGCGGTGAAACGCTCCTGCTTGCGCTGGAACAATATAATGAGGAGTCAAATCGATTCCTCCGCCGAACCAGTACTTACCATCATCCATTTCGAAATAACGAACATTCATGTGAATGATCGGTACGTGAGGATTATTTGGATGCAATACGATAGAAACTCCCGTAGCGAAAAAAGAATCACCTGTAATTTCCGTGTTCTTTTTCATCATTGGCGTAACCTCACCGTGAACCTCTGAAAAGTTCACCCCTCCCTTTTCGATGAGCGCACCTGAATCCATAATGCGGGTTCTTCCACCGCCACCTTCACTGCGCTCCCATTTATCCTCAACGAATTTCCCTGTTCCGTCCAGGTTTTCTAGCTTGCCACAAATGAAATCTTGCAGTTCTCGCATTTCGCGAGCAACATCATCTTTTGTCATTTCCTTTCGTTGTATCGAATAATTCGTAATCTTCTTGCTCAATGACAAAGAGGTGCGTGTTTCGATACCCATCAGTTGGAGATACCTGCTGCATATTGAATCCGTCCATTACCAACGTTGGCTTCTCCATCGTTTCAGGTAAGAAAAATTCCGATGAGAAATAGGTCAAGATATCATAACCATGTGCAGCCATTCTTGAAAGATCCGTTTTGTACATCGCACGATGAAGCTTGTTCAAACCAATCCCCATTTCCGTGTAGTAGTCCATGAAATTAGAGCTCGCATAGCGGAAGTGGTACTTGTTCTTGTACATGTTATTGATTTCTGAGAAGTTCTCCCAATCCTTTGTACCATACACATACACATCCTTCGCGCGTGTGCCTCTTCTGCCGAGTGCATTAATGAATTTGATCGCTGTTTTCTGATCATTCGTTGGAATCACAATTAAGGTCTTCACTCCAGAACGAACATACCCTGTGAAATTATCAATGTTTGCCTCCACTAAAACTGGACGTTTTCCTTCTACTGGCGTTGACTGGAATGCATCGCGAAACGCATTATACATTTCCAAATCCTCCTTTGTTGTCGGTTTCACCAAAACGATATTATCATTCGGATTTTCTTTCAGCATTCTCATTGCCAACAACTCCATCGACACCGTTGTACTAGGCACCGCCTGATACATCAAACGATTTTCCTTAAGATGATCTTCCGTTGTTGCCACAGGACAAACCATACGAATTCGATTTTCACCACAGAAGTTCGCGATGGTTTCGATATGATCTTCGAAGAATGGTCCAATCACGAAATCAGTAGACAAGAAGTTTGAGTCAGACAATATCGATTGAATTTGTGCCGAATCATTTTTCGTGTCATAAACTACCAAATCAGCAACGAGTCCACGCTTTTCAAGTGAATCAACCGCGAGTTTCGCCCCCATATAGAATTGAGTTGCCAATTGAGAAACGCGAGGAGAATAGTTGTTTCCTCCACCTAGATAAAAAGGAAGAAGAATAGCAATCGTATATTTCTCTTTCGGTTCAAACACCAATGGTCCCTCAGCAGGATCTCGATCTTCTGGTACCACTTTCACCTCCAGATGCTCCATACGTTCCTGTTTCACAGGAATAATCAGAATTTGCCCCTCTTTAATTGCTGTCGACTTCAATCCATTGATCTTCATGATTTCCTCAACAGAGATCATAAATCGTTTCGATACACTATATAATGTCTCGTGTGACATTACAATGTGGCGAATGGTAGAATCGCTAAACTGAAAAGAACGCTGTTCATGAGAACCATCATCCGTTACAACCGTGTCCACCACGAATGGGTTCGGACTAACCGGACGTTCCTTCACCTCTGGCTTCGCAGGTGTATCAATAATTGCAACAGGATCTTTGTCTTCATCCTGAAGAGGAATCTTAATGACCTGACCTTTATCCAAACCAGTGTTTTTCAATTCAGGATTGAGCGCGATTAAGTCATCTACTGTTGTATTGAAGCGCCTTGACAGACCATAAAGCGTTTCTCCTTTGCGTACCTTATATTCTGAAGTTGGAATTTTCTTGATTGATTCTGCTGTAACAGGAATCCATACCTTTTGTCCTTTCTTCAGACCATCTTTCAAAGAAGGGTTTTCTTCTACGATTTCTTCAACTGGAACTCCGAATATTCGCTGAAGTCCCCAAAGGGTATTTCCCTCTTCTACTGTATGTTCATAGTACTTTTTACCATTTTTTTCCACCACAGGAGTTGTCCCTGGCTGTGCACTTGCAAGAAATGGTAGACACGCAAAAAGAAGAATTGCTAATTTTTTCATATTTCAAAATTACAGAAATGCTTTTACAATACTTATGCCAACTGTCTTTACTCCCACTCAATTGTCGCAGGTGGCTTAGAACTGATATCATAAGTAACACGATTGATTCCCTTCACCTGATTGATGATTTTATTGGAAACTTTCGCGAGGAATTCATACGGTAAATGACACCAGTCGGCTGTCATTCCGTCTGTAGACGTAACCGCTCGCAGTGCCACTGCATTCTCATAGGTTCGTTCATCCCCCATTACACCCACCGATTGAATTGGAAGGAAGATCGCACCGGCTTGCCAAACATCGTCATATAATCCATCCTCCTTCAAAGAAGAAATAAAGATGTGATCCACATCTTGAAGAATGGCTACTTTCTCAGGTGTGATATCTCCTAAGATTCGAATACCTAATCCTGGTCCTGGGAACGGATGTCTACCAAGTAACTCTTCTTTCATATTCATAGATCGACCAATTCTACGCACTTCATCTTTAAACAATAAGCGCAAAGGCTCAATCACTTTGAGTTTCATGTAATCTGGAAGTCCACCTACATTATGGTGTGATTTAATCGTAGCACTCGGTCCACCTGTTGCGGATACCGACTCAATCACATCTGGATAAATCGTTCCTTGTCCGAGCCATTTTGCATCCTCTACCAATTTTGATTCAGCATCGAATACATCTACAAAGACTTTTCCTATCGCTTTTCGTTTCGCTTCAGGATCCGTTAAGCCTTTCAACGCATCATAAAACTGTTGACTCGCATTTACTCCTTTCACGTTCAAGCCCATGTCCTTGTATGAATCAAGTACTTGAGAGAATTCATTTTTACGAAGTAAACCGTTATCAACGAAAATACAGTAAAGATTATCGCCAATGGCTTTATTTAGAAGTACAGCAGCTACAGACGAATCTACACCTCCTGACAAACCAAGAATTACTTTATCATTCCCTAGTTGATCCTTCAAGGACTGAACTGTTTCATCGACAAAAGCACTTGGCGTCCAATCTTGAGAACAACCACAGATATCTACCAAGAAGTTCTTGAGTAACTTCGTCCCCTCTGTTGAGTGGTATACCTCTGGGTGAAATTGAATACCGTATGTTTGCTCGTCTTGGATATGATATCCTGCTACCGCAACATCTTTGGTACTCGCAATGATTTTAAAGTTGTCTGGAATCTGTTTAATGGTATCGCCGTGCGACATCCAAACCTGAGAGTTCACAGAAAGACCTTTCGTTAATTCATGGTCTGAATCCACACTAGAAAGATTCGCTCTTCCGTATTCACGAATGGTTGACGGAAGCACTTCTCCACCGAAGTTGTGTGCCATGAACTGAGCTCCGAAACACACCCCCAAAAGTGGTAGTTTTCCTTTTATTCCTGACAAATCAGGCTTAGGCGATGCTTCATCCCTAACTGAAAAAGGACTTCCAGACAAAATAACACCTTTCACATCATCCAACTCAGGACACTTGTTCCAAGGGTGAATCTCACAATAAATGTTCAACTCGCGCACACGTCTCGCAATCAACTGAGTGTACTGTGAACCGAAATCTAAAATTAAAATCTTCTCATGCATGCGACAAAAATACAACCCCCATTGCGATTATTATCATTCTCGATTGGATATTTATTAACGGATTTATCAAGAATTGAAAAGCCATCGCTTTTATCTTTAGACTGACGTAAATACACTCAAAAGTGATCGATTTTCTGCTGATCTAGCCAATTTGTCAGACATTCCAAAACTGGAACAATTTGTGAAGAAGGAGTTTTCGCCTAGATTGATTCCATGAAGCGGTCATTGGCTAATGGAAATTACTTATTTTTACAACCCCGTTTTTAACGAAAAAACATACGACTTTGAATATACTTAAGAAACTTTTCGGCGATAAATCTTCCAAGGATAGAAAACAATACCAACCTACCATAGATGAAGCAAATGCGAAGTTTGCAGAAATAAAGCAACTTTCAGATGATGAGTTGCGTGCAAAAACAAACTACTTCAAAGGTTTGGTAAAAGAGGGAACTCAGGATCTCGAAAAAGAAATGGCAGAATTGAAAGGAACAGCAAACAATCCTGCGACTCCTATTCAAGACAAAGAAGCCCTCTTTGAAAAGATTGATGATCTATCTAAAAAGATTGACGAACGAATTGAGGAAATTCTTGAGTCAATCATGACTGAAGCATTCGCGGTTGTAAAAGAAACAGCGCGCAGATGGGCAGAAAACGGAAAGCTTGAGGTAACAGCACAAGATTTTGATCGAGATTTGGCCGCTGTAAAAGACGGAATCTCTTTTGATGGAGATAAAGCCATTTGGCACAACTCGTGGACAGCTGCAGGAGCGGATGTCTCTTGGAACATGGTTCACTACGATGTTCAGTTAATGGGTGGTGCCGTGCTCCACAAAGGAAATATCGCAGAGATGCAAACAGGGGAAGGAAAAACACTTGTGGCTACCCTTCCTGTATATTTGAATGCCTTATCTGGAAAAGGAGTTCACGTGGTAACAGTGAACAACTACCTAGCAAAACGTGACTCGGAGTGGATGGGACCTTTGTACCAATTCCACGGGTTGAGTGTTGATTGTATCGACAAACACAGACCGAATTCAGAAGAACGAAGAAAAGCCTACAAGTCGGATATCGTATTTGGAACGAATAACGAATTTGGTTTCGATTACCTTCGTGACAATATGGCAGGGAGCCCAGACGATCTTGTTCAGCAAAAACATCACTACGCGATTATTGACGAGGTCGATTCTGTATTGATTGACGACGCCCGTACTCCATTGATTATCTCTGGACCGACGCCAAAAGGTGACCAACACGAGTTTGCTGCCTTGAAACCTCGTATCGAGACGATCGTTGAAGCTCAAAAGAAATACGTCGTTCAATGTCTAGCTGAAGCAAAACGATTACTCAAAGTGATCAACGGAGAAGTTGCTGAAGGGCAAGATCCAAAGAAAATGCTCGAAGAAGGTGGAGTTGCATTGCTACGTGCTCACCGCGGACTC
The DNA here is from genome assembly GCA_041582905.1 of Crocinitomicaceae bacterium. Lineage (GTDB taxonomy): Bacteria > Bacteroidota > Bacteroidia > Flavobacteriales_D > Crocinitomicaceae > UBA4466. Next base: position 5,444 of record JBFHGY010000145.1, read on the forward strand.
CCAAAGAATAAAGCTTTAATCAAGTATTTATCAGAACCTGGAATCAAAGCTCACTTGCAGAAGACAGAGAACTTCTACATGCAAGAGCAAGGAAAGAAAATGAAGCAGATCGATCGTGAGCTGTTCTTCGTTATCGAAGAGAAACAAAACACGATTGAGTTAACCGATAAAGGTATTGACTTAATTTCTGGAAACGATGGACGCGAGTTCTTCATCATGCCAGACATCGGAGCATCTATCGCTGGTCTTGAAAAAGAAGGATTGGAAAAAGATGCCTTCTTGGAGAAGAAAGACGAATTGATTCGTGATTACAGTATCAAATCGGAACGTATTCACTCTGTGAACCAATTATTGAAAGCGTACACACTTTTCGAAAAAGAAGTGGAATACGTGATCATGGATGGAAAAATCAAAATTGTAGACGAGCAGACTGGACGTATTATGGAAGGTCGTCGTTACTCTGATGGTCTTCACCAAGCGATTGAAGCGAAAGAAAACGTAAAGGTAGAAGCAGCGACACAAACGTACGCTTCGATCACACTTCAGAACTACTTCCGTATGTACCATAAATTGTCTGGTATGACCGGAACAGCGGAAACGGAAGCAAAAGAATTCTGGGACATTTACGAATTGGATGTCATTGTTATTCCAACTAACCGTCCAATTCAACGAAAAGATAAAAACGACCTTGTCTACAAAACAGCACGTGAGAAATTCAATGCAACCATTGACGAAATCGAGCGATTAGTCGGACAAAATCGTCCAGTACTTGTAGGTACAACAACTGTAGAAATTTCTGAATTATTGAGTCGCATGCTCAAAATGAAAGGGATTAAACACGAAGTATTGAACGCGAAGTATCACCAACGAGAGGCAGAAATTGTTGCCGAGGCTGGGAAACCTGGAGCCGTAACGATTGCTACCAACATGGCAGGTCGTGGTACCGACATTAAATTGGGTGAAGGCGTAAAAGAAGCGGGCGGACTTGCTATTCTGGGTACCGAACGTCATGATTCGCGTCGCGTAGACCGCCAGTTACGTGGTCGTTCTGGACGTCAAGGAGATCCAGGATCATCTCAGTTCTTCGTTTCATTGGAAGATGACCTAATGCGTAAATTCGGTTCCGAGCGTATCGCCAAATTGATGGACCGCATGGGATTGAAGGAAGGAGAAGTTATTACTCATGGAATGGTTTCAAAATCCATCGAGCGAGCTCAGAAAAAAGTGGAAGAAAACAACTTTGGAGTCCGTAAACGTTTGCTTGAGTACGATGATGTAATGAACGCACAACGTAAAGCGATCTACAAGAAACGTAAAAATGCCTTGTTCGGAGAGCGTTTGGATATTGACATCGACAATATGTTCTACGACGTAGCTGCAGCATCTGTAATTGGAGCGGATCGAAAAGATTTCTCTTCATTTGAAATGGGATTGTTGCGCCACGCTGGAATTCCTTCA
>JBFHGY010000146.1:0-6874 GCA_041582905.1 Crocinitomicaceae bacterium
CATCACCTTTGAATCTATGCGACGTGCAAAAGAACGGGCACAAGGAAAGGTTGAGGTGGAATTGTGGTCGGCACAGTATCCAGAGGATCGAAATATGATTCCTGATGATTTTCTCTCGACACGAGATTTGGATCGATCTGTTTTGGACTTTGGGAGCTTCGAGAAGTCAATGAAACTACCTCTTATCGTTGATATTGTCCGCAGACTTTACGAGGAAAGCGATGCAGAGTATCTGATTTATACCAACGTAGATATTGGAGTTTATCCCGAATTTTATGAGAAGGTCAATGAATTTATCGATGAAGGGTTAGATGCTTTTATCATCAATCGACGTCGACTTCCAGCGCATTTTTTGGAGGTGAACCAGTTAGATCAGATCTATCAAGAAACAGGAAAGAAACACCCAGGTTTTGATTGCTTTGTATTTCATCGTGATCTATTCAAGGACTTTCAATTGGCGGAAGTGTGTATTGGTGTTCCGTTTATTGGAATCACCTTTGCTCAGAATATTTTTGCGCTTTCAAAGAATTACCGCCTGTTTGAGGATGAGGTGTTGACCTTTCACATCGGAATGGAAATTTTTAAAGGTCGTGCAGCACGAGATTATTTCAGGTATAACAGAAAGCAGTTTTGGAAAGCGATGAATTCCTCCTTAAATGAACATTTATCGTCGAAAAAATGGCCGTATGCCAATAAGATGCTCCCCATTCGTCTTGTCAAATGGGGACTGCAACCCAGTTTGCCAATCCGCTTAGGCTTGAAACTAGAGTGGAGGCGCTTCTTTGGGTAATTCAAAAAAACTCCGAACAACCGTGATTGTTCAGAGCTTTTCTCAAGAGTACTTTCTCGACTAAAATTTCTGATAATAGTCGCCGTGTTTTGGTTTTAAGTCACCTAGCAAGATTCGCACAAGATCAACCAGTGCTAAAATTCCAAAGCAACCGAGGGTCAATAACATGAGAATACCAATTCCTGGGTAGCCCAAGTAGAATCTGTGAATTCCTAAAATTCCTACCAGAAGAACTAGGATAAAGGCTACAATCTGACTTTTATTTGTAGAATCAGCTCCAGCGCTCTGCTTGTGCTTCGAACGATTTTTTTCAGCTTTATCCGTAGACTGCTTCACTACTTCAGGTACTGAATTCCTCTCTCCAACGAATGATAATTTTTCCGAATGCGAAGTCGGTTGAATGGATGCTGTGCTTTCTTCTGATGTTTCAACAAAATTCTCTTGGATAGGGTCTAATTGAACGTCAGCGATTTCATCTTCCAATGAAGAAAAATTGCTCGCGGATCGAATCTCTGTCGATTGGGCAAGTACTTTTTCTTCAGCTTGTGTTTCATTTAGATCGATAGAAGCAACAGATTCGGCTTGAACTTTTTCCTTTTTATCAGCTTTATACTTTGTTCCCCATTGAACATGAAATCCTTTGTTGTATAGGCGTTTTTCTACCGTACAGGACGTAACAAAAAGTGTTGCTAGGGCGATTAGGACTAGGGTATTAATTTTTTTCATGAATTGAATTTTATGGTTATTAAGATGGTTCAGTGTGAAGCAATGATCATGCCAATGAATAGAGTTGTGTATTTCTATCTGTCTGCTAGATAGTTTGGTAAATGTGGAGAGAAGGGATGTCGATATATCGATTTCAAGTATTACCGAAAAATGGCAATATGTACATTTTGCAATTTCGCCATATTACGAAATAGTTCACGCATTTGTGAAAAATAAGAAATGCTTCTGTCTACCAAAATGACTGATGAAACACACGCTTTTCATCTTTCGATAACTCCATTTTAGGTTCTGATTTACTGAACTTTTCCAATACGATGGTAAATTTCGTTCGCGCCTCTGTGTATGGACTTCGGAATACTTCCATGTGAATTCTATCGTCAATTTCAGACATGATTTTATATCCTAACTGCTGATTAAAATCAATCGCGTTTTCATTGTTGGATTTCACCGTGGCAGTGAGAGATTTGAATCGAAAATCATAGAAGAATGCATCCATCATGGCGAAAATGGCTTGCATCGAAATCGGTGTGTTTCGAAAGGCAGGCTCACCAATAAATATTCCTGCTTCTCCAGATCGCTTCCACCAATTAATGTTTTTTACGTTGATGACACCAATTTTTTCACCTTTGTGTTGAATCATCAAGTATACATCCTTTTTGCTGAGTGATTGAAACCAGTCGTGTTGGCGCTCAGGTGTAATTTCCTCCTGAAAAAACATAAATTCTGAAACATCATCTCGGTTTCGCCAAGTACGCACCATTTCGAGGTCCGATTCAGCCATACTTTGAAGTTCTACGCCGTAGTTTGAAATTCGCATTACACTTTAACTTTTATGGCATAGTTCGGCTTTTTCACGCGCGAAGAATAGACCCGGTTGATATAAATTCCGAAAACGGCAATACTGGCTGCAATGATGGCCATGGCTGCAAGTACAGCAATCATGAAAACATCAATAGTATTACCTGTTTCCAGTTGGAAATAGATGTAGTAAACAGTCATGGCAACAATTGCAACGGCTGTGAGGATACAAAGCATTACCATGATTTTCAGGGGGACACTTGTGTAGTAAATGATTAGTCGGAAGGAAAGCAACATGAGTTTCCACATGGAATAACCTGATTTTCCTTCACCACGAGAATTGTGATTGACATCGATGAATTGCGCATTCAACGTGTACCATCCAATCACTTGATTGATGAAAAGATGATCCTGAGAGTGAAAGCGGATACGGTCAACAATATGTTTATCGAGTAATCGGAAAGATGAACCAACCGATGAACCTCCTTGATTTTTACTGAAGATGCGTTTGACAATTTTGGAACCTACGCGACGGAGCCATGATGTTTTTACTTCAGGATATTTTCCATAAACTACATCAGCTTCTGTTTCATGATGAAAATCGATGAGCTTTTTGATCTCAGAAGGAGGGGTTTGTAAATCATCATCAATCGTGATTACTTTTTCTCCTTTCGCTTCATCGATACCACATAGTGTAGCTCCATTTTGTCCGAAATTGCGAGATAATCGAATGCACGCCACATTTTCTCCGTGAAGTTTTTTCAATCGAAGTAACTCATTCCAAGAGTCCACTTCTCCGGAGTCCTCAACGAAAACGATCTCAAATGAATAGTTTTCTTCTTCCATCACAGATTTTACCCCATCAAAAAGTGGCTCTAGTGTGCTGACACTACGATACACGGGTACAACTATGGAAAAATCAATTTGATTCACTTAAAGTTCAATTAGGTTGGGCAAGACGCAATCAGACAAATTTACCACTCCAGATCCCCACGAAAGTCCAACGCCAAACCCCGAGAGTAGACATGTCTTGGAGGTGTTTGATAATTCGTTGTTTAAAGATTGCACAATCGTGAGTGGTATCGTTGCACAGCTCGTATTGCCATATATATTTAATGTGTAAGGTACTTTTTCTGATGGAATATTTAATTTTTTTCGAATGGATTCATTCAAGAGTTTGTTGGCTTGATGAAATATGAAATGGTCGATACTATCCAATTCGAATCCTGTTTCTTCCAGTGTTTGTCGAATATTGGGAACTACTTCCTTCAATCCAAAATGAAAAACTTGATGCCCATTCATTTTCATCGGCTCGCCACGAAGTTGCTGTATCGCATCGGCACCGCTTCCATCCGTTTGAAGATTGAAAATGGCCTCCGTAGCGTTGGGATCAAATTCTAATGCGGTGGCTGTTCCGGCATCTGAAAAAATGGGAACGGTCGACTGATCTAATGGATCAAGCAAGTGCGTGATGGTATCGCCTACGAGTAGCAAACCCTTTTTGAGTTGAGAGCTAGACATGAGACTCATAATCGTTGATAAACCATAAACGTAGCCCGCACAACCTTGATTAAGGTCCATCGCCATGCAGGATTTAGATAATCCTAAACGATCTTGCAATTGCATACTGCTCCCGGGAATCGGTTGATCGGGCGTTTGTGTTACGAAGATGAGGACGTCGATTTCACTCGGATCCCATTGAAGTTCCAAAAGAAGCTTTTCCGCTGCTGACTGACACATATCTGCAGCCGTTAAGGAAGATGGAGCGATTCTTCTGGATTGAATTCCTGTGGTTTTGATCAATAAGTCGATGGATTCTTTGGACATATCCGTCAAATCCTCGTTCGATTCTTCGTTTCGAGGTATGGCAGCGGAGATTCCCCTAATTTTGACGTTGTTTGCCCGAATAAATGCCATTAGTTAGCACATTTTTGAAGGACTTGTTGATGCAATTCTTCCAAATTCATCACGTTTTTCAATTCTTCATGCGACATAAGTACATCGTAGTGCTCATCAATCGCGCTAACGACAATTAATGATTGCATAGAAGTCCAATCTTGAACTTTATCAAAAGCAGCTGCAAAGGAACCCGCAAATGCGTCCTTCAAAGCATTTTGAAAAAAAGTAAAACTCTTATCCATTTCTATAAATTTCTCCCAAGGTGCAGAGTGTAGTAAGGAATTACTCAAATATAGTATTAATGATGGAAACATAGAGTGATTGTACAAGCAAAGATAAAAGACGAGGAAGCAGAAAATGAAAGACTTACCCTGCGCGATGAATCATTTTATTGGTGAAGTAATTCGATCTGTTAAGGATGTAGAAGTAGAACATCAGTAGTCTTCGGTTACTTTTCAAACGATTTGCGTTACATGGATCATATTGTTAATATTAGCTATGCTAATTGTTCCATTATCGTATCCAGTTCCTTCTGATTTGCCTGTTCCGTACACGGCAATGTTGATTTTTGGTCCGATTGTAATAGGATTGAGCATTTACTTCTACTTCACACGCCACAGAAGACTCTGGAAAAAAGGAATTTATCCACCAAATTTGAAGTTTTCGCAAGACAATTTGTTAGAAGCATATCTTTCTTTGAGCGCTTTGATGATGCGATCCGAGAAAGATAAACGGGGTATCCAGGTTCAGTTTATCAACCGTTACTTTAATCGCTATTTTCCGATGGCCAACTATAATTTTGGCGACTCTTTGGTCTTTTCAATGCGTCATCCGATTCAAATTGCTTCGGTGTGCAACTGGTTAAATCGAGAAATTCCGAAAGACAGCGAGCGAGCACAAGTCTTGTTCTTTTTGGCAGGGATTGCCTCTCTCAATGGAAAAATCAACGTGAGAGAACAATTCTTTATTGACCGCATTCGACAAGAATTATCCATCTCGAAGGAGGTATTGGAGCATATCTATTCAGTATACGAATCATTCAATGCTCACTTCGAAGAACAAAAGACGCAGCGTCCGATGCGAAAGGTGAAGCGGGTGGAGTTGTATCGAAAGATTCTTGATGTTCCTGCAGATGCTGACCTAAAAGTGTTAAAGAAGGCGTACAGAAGATTGGCGAAAATGTATCATCCTGACACGATGGTGAATGCAACAGAAGCACAGAAGAAAATGGCAGAGGACAAGTTCAATGAAATTCAGAACGCCTACGATTTCTTACAGAATGAGTTGAAATAATGAAGAACTTGATATTCTCAAGTATCAGTTAACGCGTTTTTCGAGATAGTCACACGCGATTTTTGCACTGTTGAGGGCCAATGGAATTCCGCCGCCAGGATGAACTGAAACACCTACAAAAAACAAGTTACTGAACTGCTTACTAAAATTTGGATGACGACGGAATGCCGCATAGCGATTATTGGAAGCATTACCATAAATCGATCCTTGTTTACCGTGATACATCGATTCAATTTTTCGTGGTTCGAGAATTTCTTCGAGTTCGATATACTGCGAAATATCTTCTCCCAAGGCCTTGCTAATTTTAGCAATTAAGTTCTTTCGAATGCGGTCGATTTCAGTATCCCAATCTTGCCCAATATCAACAGGAGCATTGATCATCGTAAACCAATTCTCACATCCTTCTGGCGCATCACCTTGAACGTACTTTGAGGTAATGTTGATGTAAATAGTCGGATCATCTACTACTTTCTTTTCTTTGAAAATCCCTTCATACTCCGCTTTGTAATCATCGGTAAAGAAGATGTTGTGCAGGGTTAATTCAGGGAAAGATTTTTTTATTCCCCAGTAAAACACAACGGCAGAGCTAGATTTTTCTTGTTGAAGCGTTTTTTCGGGACGAGGTGCATCTTGCATCAGACGCTCGTAAGTGAAGCTCACGTCCATGTTACTGACTACGGCGTCGGCTTTGTAGCTTCCTTTTTCGGTTTCGATTCCTGTCACGCTTTTGTTGTCTGAAAGAATCTTGTTGACGCGTTCACTGAAATGGAATTGCACGCCAAACTTTTGAGCGAGTTGATACAGAGAATCAGTAATCTGAATCATCCCGTTTTTGGGTAAATACGGCGTTTGATTGATTTCAAGATGTCCAATCATGTTCAACATGGCGGGCGCCTGATACGGGTCACTTCCATTGTAGCTGGCAAAGCGATTGAAAAGTTGAACCGTTTTTGGATTCTTGAATGCAGCCTGATTCTCCTCATTCATAGTGGAGAATAACTTATACTTCGTAATTCTTCCAAGCGCTTTGAAAAAGGACTTCCCCGTGTAATTCTTCCATGAATGAAGCGAGGCTTCAATAAACATAGGCGCTATGGCATCATAGTTTTTGGCTGCTTTATCCAAATAGGCTTCAATCGTTGATCGGTCTTCTTCTAGTTTGGAGCAAATTTCTTCAATGATCTCTTCTCGTTTATTGGATAAATTCAAACGTAACCCATCATTAAAAAAATAGTTGAAGGAGGTTTTCAGGGGAACCATTTCGAACTCCGAAAAGTCCTCTCCACACAAATCGTAGATTTCCTTGAGGTATTTTGGACCTGTAAAAACGGAAGGTCCGCGGTCAAAGCGATAATTACCATAGTTGGC
>JBFHGY010000147.1:0-6864 GCA_041582905.1 Crocinitomicaceae bacterium
AACTTGCTTGGACTTTTTGAAAGTCATTTGGATAGCAATGGGTGGACGAAAGCTGTGCCGATGTCAGTGAATGATCCGCGTTACAGTTGCACACACCCGGCTTTGTCCGCTGACGGTAAAATGGTTGTTTTTGCTAGCAATATGCCAGGTGGAATGGGCGGATTTGATTTGTGGAAAATAACAAAAGTAGATGGTACCTGGTCGAAACCAGAGAATCTTGGTGAGACCGTTAACACTTCGGGAAACGAATTTTTTCCTACATGGATCAATAATACCTTGTACTTTTCTTCCAATCGAGGGGAAATTGGAGGCTTGGACCTCTATCGCGCGGACGTTTCAGGTGAAAGAACAAATGTTAAACTTCTGGAAGAACCGATCAACAGCGATAAAGACGATTTTAGTTTGATTTCGCTTACAAACGCCAAGACGGGATATTTTTCATCGAATCGATCTGGAGAGGATCAACTGTGGAGTTTTGTTCAGAATTTCCCCAACTTCGACAGTTGCGATTCTTTGGTTAACGATGATTTCTGTTACACATTGTATGAAGAAACAGCGTACGAATTGGGAGGAATCGCGTCCTTAACCTATCAGTGGGACATCAACGGAGTGAAACTATATGGTTATGAAATTGACTATTGTTTCCCAGGCCCTGGGACCTATGAAATTAGTGTAGACATCATCGATACAATTATCAAAAAGACGTATGCGAATCAGGCGAGCTACACCTTAGAATTGAGTTATGAAGAACAACCGTACATCAGTTCGCCAGACTCTGTTCAAGTAGGTAAAGCGTTTTCCTTGAATCCGGACAAAACCTATCTACCTGGAGTAAAGATAGAGGGCTATTATTGGATCATTTCGGATGGAAGCAATTATATTTCAAATGAACCTTCGCATGTATTTGAAACGGAAGGAATATATCAAGTGACGCTTGGTGTTCTCGGCACAAAGAATGGGGAGCCGTTTAAGGATTGCTCGTACAAATATATTGTGGCAACGAATGATCCAATTGCGCAAATCAATCAATCAGCGATTAAATCAATGGATTCCTTTGAAAAAGAGGATAAAATGGTCAATAGTAATCCTCCGATGAAGAATACAGATACAACTTTGGTTGTGCACAGTGTGGAAATCGCTTCATCCGATAGAAAACTATCTGACTCTTCAAATGTATTGGCTCCGGCAATGGAAAATTTCATCGTGAACACCTTGTACGATAAACAAGATTCCGCTTACATCTATTCGGTGGGAGAATGGGTGAATATTTCCGATGCACATGACACCTGGCAAGAACTGATTGCAATGGGATACGATCAAGCCTTTATCTTTTCAAGAGAGAAAGAAGCATTGAGTGGTTTGCCATTAAATGAGTCATTTACGCTCGAAGATGTTAAGTTTGAATCGAATAAATGGGAGATCAGTGAGGCTGCGGAAGAACGTCTACAATTCTTGGTATTATTATTGAAAGAGTTCGACCATGTGAAATTATCGATTTCTGCACATACGGACGATGTCGGAGGTGAGATGGATAACTTACTTTTGTCAAAAAAACGAGCACAAGCAATAAGTGATTATCTTTCGAGCGCTGGTATTTCTAATGACCGCCTAAAAAGTGAAGGCTTTGGGGAATTACAACCAAAGTTTTCGAATGAAACAGAAGAAGGAAGGGCGAGAAATCGTCGTGTTGAATTTGAACTGATCACAATAGAAAAGGTAGAAACCGTAAACGATTGATTACATGAAACTAATTTACTCCATCTTAAGTGTGTTGATTTTGTCGAACCTAGCAATGGCTCAGCCTGTTCCTGCGCCTGAGGAAAATATTCCGTACTTGGTTACTTTCGGAAGTGGCGGCGATAAATCATGGGGAGATGACGATTTCTGTCAGGTTTTCTTCTTCGTTGTACCAAAAACACAAAAGTCGTCGGTATATTTTCGTGTGTACGATCCAGGAACGGGAGGAACGATTGATGAGAAAAAGGGAGAGTACAATACCAAAACAAAATTCTCTGTATTCGGAGGGGCTGGATGTATCACCAATAAAGATGCACGCGGAACAGATCCGAAAGGGAAGTGGTACAGTGGGAATATGCTAGCTCATAAGATTTTTGGAGAGGAATATTTGGAGGAATGGTACACATTTGGTCCTTTCAATCCGACATCAGGAGAGTATTCCAAAAAGTATGGTGGATACGTTTTCAAGGTGAGTGCTCGTGGAATTTCAGGAGATGACGGAAACTTGTACAAGTACTACATGAGTACATCGAGCACAACCAATAGCCCGGTTGAAGGTGGAAATGCTTTTACCTTTGAGTACACCTTCCGATTGAATGATCAACCCGGTGAGGTGTCGCACGTTTATCCGTACATCGATAGTAACGTAGTCTCCGTAAAGCAAGGAAATTTTGATTGGGATAACGATGGAGATTTGAAAATCATTTCGAATACCCGATTGAGTGTTCCATTGAAAAAATCAGGTGATGGTGACTGGGAACGAAGCGAACATAAAGTGTTGGACGCAGAGAAAGAATCTACCTTCGATGTTCAGTTTCACAAGAATAAATCTGCGCCTGCCAAAAACAACAACATTAGCTTTTACATCACCAATCAATATGGAGAGTCCATGCCGTTTTACACGGTGCCGATTGGTGGAATACCTAAACCAAAATCTGTCATTCGAATAACCAAAAAGAAATAATGAAATTTCGACTTCTACTTATACTTTCTACGTTTTTCTTATTCTTTCACGGAAGCGCTCAAAATTTCCGATTCATTGAGTATGGAATTGAAGATGGAATCAATCAGAATTTCATCTACTCAATGGCTCAGGATGCAAGAGGTTACCTGTGGATTGGAACAGGAGAAGGGCTATACCGATACGATGGTCAAAGCTTTAAATCATTTACGACAAAAGATGGTTTAGCGGAAGACGTCGTTACTAGCACGGTTGTTAGTTCTAGTGATGCCTTATGGGTAGGGCACAACAATGGTGGGCTTTCCAAAGTGAAGAATGGGAAGATTTCAAAATTTCAAGATACAAAACAGGTAATTAGTACCATCAACGGAATCAGTTTGATGCGGGATGAAGTGTTCTTCGTGAGTCAGAATGAAGGGCTCTTTACCCTCAAAGATGGAAAGTATAAAAAGCTGGGTAAGTTCGGAGCGTCTCGTTTTTATGATGTTCAGCACGTTGATGAGGAAAATATCATTCTTGGAACGGAAAAGGGACTTGTTCATATCGTCAAGAATAACGAAAAATGGCAGAAAAAATCGGTTGCGCTTGATGGGCGACAGGTAAGCGATATTACGCGTAGCAAAGTCAATAGAAATTTATTTGCAACCACGGATGATGGAATCCTTTGTCAACTGAAATTGGATAACGGGAAATTGATGATTCGTCAATGGAGTGCCGATTATTTGGAGGATACGCGGATTCGGTCTGTTATGCAGGATGATCAATTGAACATTTGGATAGGTACGACCAATAAAGGATTGATTAAAATTCCTGTCACTGCGGATAATGGAGATGAAAGTAATGTAATCTTCTACAACGAAGAAAAAGGATTGAATTCCAATGTGATTCAGACGGTATTTCAGGATCGAGAAGGAAGTATTTGGGTTGGATCGTTCGGAGCAGGATTGAGCGCGATGTCAAATGACTTTTTTACGTTCTATGAATACGAATTAAACAAAGAACTGCGCGTTGCTACTGCGGTGTGTGTGGATCGAAAATACCGCTGGATTGGAACTAGAAATGGATTGATTCAAACCAGACTCAATGGTTCTGAAGAGGTAAATGTTGAGTTTCCTTCGGGAAGTAATTCCGTTGAAATTTCTTCATTATATTACAGAGAAGGCAGATTGTTTATTGGTACGAAGTATTCGGGAATGTACGTTCTCGAAGAGGACGAAACCAAAGCGAAACGAATCAATTGGAATTTAGGAAAACTATGTGATCAGGTAAATCAGATTGATGCCAATGCGGATTTTTTGTGGATTGCTACAAACGGCGGTTTGGTCGCGTTTGATTTAGAAACGGAAGCAACGGATGTTTACGGAACAGAAAGTGGATTGGGACACAACGCGATTCAAACGGTCATGGTCGACTACATGGGAGATATCTGGTTGGGAACCTATAGTCGATTTGTATATAAAATCACCGAAACAGGAATTGAACAAATAGAGTTGATTGAGGTTGGACAACTACAAGTGAATTGTATCGTAGAGGATCTGGAACATCACGTATGGATCGGAACAGCAGAATCAGGTGTGTTCAAATTATCGAAAGAGAATATTGATTACTTCTCGGTCCGAAATGGACTCAGTTCGAATTACATCTATGCATTGAAATGCGACAAGAACAACAACATGTGGGTCGGACACCGTGGCGCCCTGAGTAAAATTCAAGACGGGACAAACTCCATTGCGACATACGATTATAACTTCGGTATTCAGGGTCAGGTGCAGCTTCGCGCCATGGCACTCGATAAAGATTTCAATCTTTGGATTGGAACGGATCAAGGTCTAATTCAATACGATGCATCCAAAGATGTTAAGAACATACAGCCACCGATCATTAGTTTAGTGAGAGTGTGGATTGATGATAAATCCTACGACCCGTCAGAAGAAATCAATCTTCCCTACGGGAATTACCGCGTTCAGTTCGAATACATCGGGATCAGCTTAAGAGATTCAGACAAAATCACCTATCAATATATGTTGAAAGGACACGATAAAGTATTCTCTGATCCAACAAAAGAGATGATTGCATCCTACGGTCGATTGGCGGATGGAAGCTATACTTTTGAGGTAAATGCCTTCAATGGCGAAGGAGTAGGGAATACGGAACTGGCAAGTGTTCAGATCTCCATTTCCAAACCTTTCTGGAAACAAATCTGGTTCATCATCATTGTCTTTTTGGCATTTATTGGACTCATTTATGGATTCATTCAATACCGCACGCTTCGACTAAGAAAAGCGAAGGAGCAACTTCAAGAGCAGCTAGAAGAGAAAACCAAGGAGGTCGTTCAGAATGCTGAGAAAATCCATCTAATCAATAAAGATTTGACGGATAGTATCAACTATGCGAAGCGCATTCAAAACTCGATTTTACCAAGCACGAAATTGCTTGATGAGTCATTGCCGAATTCTTACCTCTTCTTCCAGCCAAGGGATGTGGTAAGTGGAGATTTTTACTTCATTGAAAAAATTGGCAATAAGTTGATTGTTGCTTGTGCTGATTGTACCGGACATGGTGTTCCAGGGGCATTCGTAAGTATGATCGGTTCAGTGACCTTGCGCAACATCTACAAAATGGCGAAGTGGCAATGGAAAACTCCAGATCAAGTGTTGGAGGAGTTGGATATTGAGGTCAATAATATTTTGCATCGAGGAGAAAATGAAGTAAGCAAAGACGCTCACCTTTCTAAATCGGATGGGATGGATATAACGCTCTGTGAAATTAACCTCGATACAAAAGAAGTACTCATTGCTCAAGCAAAACGCACGTGCTTGGTTCGAAGAAATGGAAGAGTCGAAAAACTGAAAGGTGATAACCGTTCGATTGGAGGTTTGGATTTAATCGAAACAAATTTCAGTCTCGAAAAATTAAAATTGGGAGAAGGAGATGCCTTGTATTTATTCACGGATGGCTTCCCTGATCAGTTCGGTGGTATCAAGGATAAAAAGTTGATGATGTCGGGTGTGTTAGAAATGCTAGATGCGATGGAGGAAATCGATCGATCACACCATTTACAGGCAATTCGTTCGAATTTTGCTATGTGGAAATCAACAACTCCGCAGGTTGATGACGTCTTGTTTATTGGGCTGCTATTCTAATCACACGGTGACAGGAAGTTTGCTCAATTGAATGCACATTTTCTTTCTCTTAAAATGTTCATTGATAATTTAAATTGAAAAAATTATCAACCTTTCACTATATTGCACAGTCTTTATAGTAGAAAGAAGAAATGAAAACAGAGCATATTTTTGTAATTGATGACGATAAGTTCTTCGCGAAATACTTTATCATGAGGTTTAAACTCTTGGTGAATGATCGTGTCGAGTTTCATCATTTTACGAGCCTACTGCCCGTTTTTAAGGCGAATGAAATGGTTCAGCCCTCACTCATTTTTCTCGATAATGAATTGAGTGGAGAGACAGGAGTCGATGCTATCCCAGAAATGCTCGAACAATATCCTGGTTCTGAAATTATTCTTATTTCTTCCGTAGACGACCCGCGACTGGTGGATCAGGCATTAGCAAATGGAGCCTCTCGATTTATCTCAAAGGACGACATCATGATGGATCGCATTGCGCAACGAATGAACGAAAGCATGACAGATCCGAATCAGAAAAAACTCATGAAGCGATTGATTCGTTAACCCGAACGTACGTTCCTATAAATTTCTGTCGAGTAAGTAGAGGAGGGAAGCAATTGCAGCTGCTCCTAGTTCCAATTCCCGTTTATTGACGTTTTCAAATACATCACTTGGCGCGTGGTGAAAGTCGAAGTAACGCTGAGAATCAGGTACAAATCCGAATAATGGAATTCCAGCGTAGTGTTGTTTCAATGGACTGATATCCACACCTCCGTATCCTTTTTCGAACACATGTAAATCGTAATGAGTCAAGTCCGCTTCGAAGCTTTTGAGCAACTCAACATACGTTTCCGGACCGTCACACTGAAAACCACGTGGAGCAAATCCACCTCGATCGCTCTCAATTGCCGCAATCTGATTTTCGCCCAGTTCGCTGACAATTTGCGCGTAGCTTTGTCCTCCTCGGTTGCCGTTTTCTTCATTCATGAAAAATACGAGTCTCAGCGTGTGTTTGGGGCGATAGTTGAGGGTTTTCAGAATG
>JBFHGY010000148.1:0-6807 GCA_041582905.1 Crocinitomicaceae bacterium
GACGATTAGACTGAATAAGGTAATGATTGTTTTCATAAATTCCGCATTTAGTGATACTTGAATTGTTCCACCAAAATTATTGAGAACCCACTATAAATTATATTGAATATAATTATTAAACCATTGATTGTTTCTATGGTTTATTCGTCATTCCGAAATTGTCGTCTTCTAAAGAGTGGTGCTTTAAACGTTAGATTGTGTCCACGCGATAAACCGCACAGAATGCTCTGCACACTACATAAACAAACGATTTGGGTGATTATTCCCCTTTGCTTTCTTCTACGCGGAAGGTTAAGTCAAGGACCTCATCCACTGTTGATTCAGTGATTCCTTGTTCAATAATAAAGGTATACTTTCCTTTTTTGGGCAACTTTCGACTTCTAAAATACAAGGGAGTTGTTACAACAGAACCTGACTTCTCTCCTACCCAGGAGCCATCGTCATTGGTAATAACAATTTCGAAGGGTTCGCGCGCCACTGTACCGTCTGGAGTAATGGTCTTCATGAAAACCCACAGGTTGCTGTATTGATAATCTGTACTTGTGCGCAACGACAATGTAAAATCATACACCTTCGAAGCGTCTTTTACTTCAAATGTATATTCTGGCTTCACATCTAACTTCCACTCGCGTCCATCAAAGGAAACCACTTCTTCATAAAGTGGTTGATCACCACATGAAACCATTAGCGCGCCAAGCACGAAAATCAATATGCTATTTCTTAGTTGCATTTTCACCGTTATTATTCTTCGGTTTTCTTCGCCTGTTGTTATTATTTCTGTTTTGCGGTTTTGGCTTTGAACCAGCTTCCGCTTTAGGTGCATTTTGCTTATCTCCCGCCGGTTTTTGACCTTGTTTTTTAGGTGGGCGTCTGCGCTTGTTCTTAGCTGGAGCAGCTCCTCCTTCTGGCTTCGGGTTTTGTTTCGCATTGTTCTGCGGTTTTTCCGAAGCTTTGTTACCGTCTTTTGCGTTACTGTTGCGGTTTTGATTACGGTTTCTGTTGTTGGATTTTGACCTGTTTCCTTTTTTGCGCTTCTTTTTAAAGATGTGCTCGAAGCGATTCAGGCTATCCTGACCCATCGCATTTTCGTAATCCGGCTCTACTTCCACCTCTACTACATCCACGTATTCCGTTAGATCTGCAGGCTTCTTTCCTTCTCTATTCATTCGAAGGATTTCACGTACACGGTCTGGATGAAGAGGAATCAACCCTCCGCCAAACTCACCTTCGTAGGCATACCACATTTGCTGTTTAAACACATCTGTTTTGATGTGGATGGCCGTTCCTTTCTCTGTACGCAATTTCACATCTCCCTTTGGAAACGCTTTAATCGCGTCAAGGTACATGTCTAGCTCATAATTCAAGCAGCATTTCAATTTTCCACATTGCCCAGCGAGCTTTTGAGGATTTAACGATAATTGCTGATAACGCGCTGCAGAGGTAGAAACTGAACGAAAATCTGTCAACCAAGTTGAACAACACAATTCTCTACCACACGAACCTATTCCTCCTAATCGGGCAGCCTCCTGGCGTGCTCCAATTTGACGCATTTCGATGCGCACTTTGAATACCTCCGCCATGTCTTTGATCAACTGACGGAAATCCACACGTCCATCCGCCGTGTAATAGAACACCGCTTTTGTTAAATCTCCTTGATATTCTACGTCAGAAATTTTCATTTCCAACTTCAAATTTAACGCGAGTGTTCGCGCTTTATGAATTGCTTCTTTTTCGAGTGAGCGTGCTTTGATCCAACGATCAATATCTTCTTGCTCTGCAATTCGCAAAATACGTTTCGCCTCCATTGGCTTGAAGCCTGGAGCTTTCTTTCTCACTTGAATTCTGGCGAGTTCACCAATAACTGATACGACACCAATGTCTTTACCAGGACTTCCTTCAACTATTAGAACGTCTCCTACTTGTAAAGACAGGTTCTTTGTGTTTCGAAAAAATCCTTTTCGGCTATTTTTGAACCGAACTTCTACTATATCATAAGGTGTTTGTCCGTTTGGTTGTTCCATGTTAGCCAACCAATCATACACCTCTAATTTGTTACATCCGCCAGAGCTACAAGTACCGTTATTCTTACATCCGCCTGGAGTTCCTCCCCCACTGCCGCAACTGGTACAACCCATAGTTCTTTTACTTTGGTATAAAGGTACTCAATTAATTATTGTTTGAATTCATCGGCTAGTTGAAGATTTAAAAGGTGGAATGTGGATACGTGTTTGACTTTTTCAGTAAACCCTATGTAGTATCCCATCTAGATGCTCTTTTACTCACGACTATTTCATGAGATATTGGTGTGGTGATGGTTGAAGAACTATCTGAGGAATATCATTTACAAACTCAACTCGAAAACAATCAATTACATCTTCACTTGTAAGTGGAAGATCTTCGCCGTTCAGAACGAATTTTTGAAATTCATAGCTGATGTCCTCACCCGAAAGAAACTCTTTGGCTTCTGTCAAGAATAATTCATCCGATAATCGAAGACTTTCCCGTTTACACTTTTCCAACAACTTGCGCATTAAATCGTCTAATGATTGAGCGTAATTACTTGCTTTCATAATTTTATTGTCCAACCAAAAAGCAAAAATTGCTCCTCTTCGGTAGGGAATTTTTTCCACGTCTCTACTCTTCCAAAAATCATCCATAATGACATAATTAGGCCTATTTCGTTGTGGATTTTCATAATGAGATTGAATCACCTCTTCATTGATTGCTTTGCACCATTCTTCAAGTGAAAGATCACCTTCACTCAATCGGTTTTTATAGCTGTAATAATCCGTAAACCCTTCTGTGAACCAATAGTTCAATTCTTCGTGAGCTGGTCTTATTGACAAACCGATCCATTGATGCATCATTTCATGGTTGAATAAATAATTCAGCACCGAGAAATTATTGAATGGGTTGTTAGTAGATTGGATCATAAATGCATTGTGCAAACCAGATCCTACCGAACTCTGTCCTTGAAATAAGCTATCGTTTTGGGAAACCGTTGGAGTCATAATTACCGTGTAATAGGATTGGTTGTGATCTCTCCAAAAATCACGCTGCGTTTGAATTGTTTTTTTTAGTGATGCCACCATGCGCATATCGTCTTTGTAGTCTGCAAACCATTCTCCTCTAATAGCGAAAACAACCGGTTTTTTATTAATATCAAAGGTGTGCAAACGATAATCACCTCCAACAAATAAGGAGTGGTAGAATCCGGAATTGATTTCTGCTTTTATTCGTTGCGTTTGAACATCCGACTCGAAGGTATTATGAATTTTATAGCTCGCTGGAAAGCCTACCCAATCAATTTTAGCTTCAAGCGTTCGATCTTTGGAAAGAAAAACACTTTCAGGCACCACAAACAAACTCCTTCCGAGCACATGGAAATAAGCATTGTTCATTCGAGGGCGATTGGTTATGTGTACACTATCTCCCGGGTAGTCCTGACGAATTCGATACTTAAATGTGACCGTTTTTGATTTTGGGTAACGAATAATTATTCTATTGCTGTCTGGCACGAAATCAAATGAATAACCCGGATTTTCCTCTTGCATAATTTCTAGGCAATTGAATAAATCATATTCTCCCCAACCTGAGTCATAAAAATGAACGTACAAAGAGTCTTGAGCCTTTTTTGTTTTGTGAGTGAACTCTACTTTGAGTCCCTCCATTTCCATATTTTGAGCGTAATGAACTTTATACTCTACTTTGGTTTGAGCAACAAGAATGATTGGCGATAGGAGGAATAGTGAAATGATGACCTTTGTCATAATACATTTTTTCGAACAAATGTACTTTCACGTACCCTGGGAAAAGTTAAAATTGTTAACGTTTTATCACAATTTTACTTAACTATCCCTTTCTTACGCTTTATGAATATAACGCATCACCTCGAAGCACAACTGCGTAAATAAGATTTTTGGGTTGGCGTTTCGCTCGATGTGATAGTGCGCATCGCTAAAGGTTTCCAAGAAGCTGGCAATGTTGTTTCCGGTGATAAAACGAGCAAACTTACCCAAGAACGCCTCTTCTTCATCCGAAACGCGCGTGAGCGTATCCTCCGTGTAATTTTTCAATAAACTCTGGCGGAACATGTGAAGCGCATACTTCAAAAACACCTTTTGGAACTCTCTGCTTTTGTGACTCATTCCTTCCGACCAGTCCATCATTTCGAGCACACTCTTTTTGTAGCAAACGCGCATGAGTTGAATGAACTGTTCTCTATTTTCGTCTTGTTCGGCATGATCTCCTAAAAACTCCAACGCTTCAATAAGGTCGCCATCAGCTCTAGCAGCAACGCTATCGGCATTTCCTGCAGATTGATTTTTATTCTGGCGTAGACACATGCTCAAATCTTCCATTTTGATTCGAGGGACACGTACTTTTTGCGTTCTCGATAAAATCGTTTGAAGCATGGTTTCTTCATTCTCTGCAATCAAAAGAAAGAGCGTATTTCCAGGAGGTTCTTCAAGAATTTTTAGCAATTTATTGGCACTGGATTGATTCATTTCCTCCGCCATCCAAATCAGCATGATTTTATAGCCACCTTCGTAGGATCGAAGATTCAGTTTTTTGATAATCTCCTGACTTTCGTCCTTTCCTATAATCGGTTTTCGCTCTTTCGGGTCGATTCGCTTGATCCAATCATTGAGATCAAAATAAGGAGACTCGAGAATCTGCTCTCTCCAATCAGAAATTACACCATCTGCAATCTTACTCACCGTTTGAACCGTTGGAAAAGAGAAGTGCAAATCGGGATGTTGCAATTTGGCTACTTTTTTACAGGATTGACACTCACCACAACTATCCTCTGCCTGCTTGTTTTCGCACAATAAATACTGAACAAATCCGAGCGCCAAAGGAAGTGGTCCGTAACCTGATTTTCCGATAAAAAGTTGCGCATGACTGATGTGATTTTGATTCACTTCCTTGATCAAATCAGCCTTCAATTCTGCATGTCCAACAACCTCTGAAAAGCGCATGATTCAAAAGTAGTGGAAAATTTGGAATAATATTTGGCTTGCCTTCAGTGAACGAACTCGGTTTTCCTTATTTTTAACCTCAGACCGATATTTCTGTTTTTCTCGCTTTAACGGAAGTGAGGATGTTTGAAAGGAGTTTTGGACGAATAACCGTTTTTTAGCGCTGTTTGACGAAAAAAAGACTTTTTTTCATGGAATATCCGTTGTATGCTACTAACTTGAGTCTGCATTTTAAACGCATGTTAACATTGAACTGAGGTATAATAGGTACCGATAAACAAAAACAAATGAAAAAAGTATACATTCTTGTTTCGTTGTTCATGGCTTCTTTTGGAAGCATGGCAGCAACAATTGAAAAATCAACTATTGTTGAAAACGTAGAGAGAGATGCGGTTTCTGTAACCATTACAGTCACCAGTGAAGGAAACCCTGTTTCGGGTGCCCTTGTGAAAATCGTAAACGACAAAATGGTTGTTGCAGCAGGAACCACAAACGAAATGGGTGTTGCGGCAATTAAATTACCTACATATAATGGTGAAGCTGTCAACATTGAAGTATATCACCGCCTGTACAAAACCAATAAGAAAGAAGCGGTTGTTTTATCAGACGGAGGAAATGTTGCTTTTGCCTTAAAAAGTAAAGCGGCGGCAATGTCGGAAGTAGAAGCTGAAGCTCAGGAAAAAGAAGAAAAGCTCAACGAGAAGATTCAAGGTGAGAACGAAACGAAGGAGGAGTATGAGAAGCGCATGGCAGAAGCCAAAGAGCGTCAAGAACAACTTCAACAGGAAACAAGCGAAGTAAAAGCGGGTACCGAAGAGCGTTTGAAAGAAACCGAAGAAACACGTGCGGCAACTGAGGCAAAAGAGAAAGAAATGGAAGCGCAACGCCAGGAAATGGAAAAGCGCAAAGCAGAGCAAGAAGCACGTCTCAATGAAGGTCAAGCAGACCGCGAAGCTGAAATGCGTAAACGTCAAGAAGAGCAAGAAGCACGCTTGAAGGCCCTCGAAGAAGAGAAGGCAAAAAAGATGGAAGAAGTAGATGCTTCGGCCGCTGAACGAGAAGCAGAAAAGGCACAGAAAGCTCAAAAAGAAGCAGCGAAAGAAGCAGAAAAGACTGCGAAAGAAAAAGAGAAGGCGCTGAAGGAGGAAAAAGAACGTGCCGAAGAAGAAGCTAAAGCAGCAAAAGAGGCCGCGAAGGAAGAAGAGAAAGCTGAAAAAGCAGAGGCGGAAGCGAAAAAAGAAGCGGAAAAGGCACAGAAAGAAGCAGAAAAGGCTCAAAAAGAGGCTGAGAAAGCTCAAAAAGAAGCGGAAAAGGAGCAAAAGGAGCTTGAGAAAGAAGCGAAAAAGGCTGAAGCCCTTCAAAAGAAAATCGATAAGCTAGACGCTGAGCAGAAAAAGATTGACGACGCCCGAGCGAAATTGGATGACAAGCAAAAGAAGCTTGACAAAAAAGTAGCAAAAGGAAAAAATCTAGATAAACTAAAAGCCGAGCAAGAAAAATTGCAGGAAGAGCATTCAAAATTGGATGAAAAACAAAACAAGTTGGATGCAAAACGTAAGAAGTTGATGAAATAACGATTCATCGTACTTGATTGAAGCGCCCTCGAACGATTGTTTGAGGGCGTTTTTTGTTGTCTACTTCCTTAATCACCCCTTATTTTTACTCCGATATGTCACTTTTTTCTTTTTTAGTCTACTTACAGAGTAACTAACACGTTTTAAACTCAATGGTCAAATCAAAACAGGAACAGTTTCTGGAACTCTACGAACCGATTCATGATACGTTCGAACGCTTCTGCAGGGCACGTGTGTACGGAAATATGGAA
>JBFHGY010000149.1:0-6787 GCA_041582905.1 Crocinitomicaceae bacterium
CAAAATTCTCTGGATTAAGTCGAAATTTGCGGTTTTTAAAGTAGATCCACGACTTGCGAGTGAGCGGAGTTTTCGACCACGGGCGTTGAGCGGAGTCGAAACGCATTCTTAATTAACAAGCGCTTCAATCTTCACCTTCACCGTTCCCACTTCACGCTTCCGAATAATCCGTAAAATCATCCGTTCAATCCAACCTTTTCCTTTCAAGACTCGGACATATCCAGCGACTTTTTCATCTTTTGTAAAAATGGCATTGAGCAAATCTTCACCCGATAAAAGGACAGCCTGGTTTGCAAAACGCCAAGCACTTTCGCGCGAAATGTTCATTCCGAAATCAACGATATAATCATCTGTTCTTCTGAAAAATTTGAGAATTCGCAATAGGTTCGGATATATTTTCGCCAGGTTTTCTTGAACTTCATTTGTGAGCGCTCCGAGAATTTGGTTGATCTTATTGAAATCATCCTGAAGTGACCCAATGGATGAAGGTGTACAAATCTCTGCGGCTGCAATTCCCAAATCAAGGTTGATGTGTGCATTCATCCCAAAAAGCAAATGCTGCACAACAATATAATCGCCATTTCGAGCTGCTTCAAATGCCAACTCCCATGATTTGGTCACTTGATTTCCGCTACGATAATTGGAATACGCTTCGAGATAACGATTGGCAAACACGACATCCAAGTGTTCCATGCGAGCATCGTCATCGAAATAGTTAGTCCCGATTTTATTTTTTACAGTGATGGTCACTTTCTGATACAAGGCCGCAAAGTAGCCCAATGGATCCTCGTTTTCTTTGGAATAATTAATGATTTCTTCGAGAAAATCAATTACTTCTTGAATGGTGGTAGCCTTCATTTCTTTTGATGTTGGAGCGTTAAGATAGAAAATCACCACAACATTCCTAGGAACAAAGCGATGAGGTCCCGATACCATTAACAAAAAGCTAACACCTTTAAATGAGGCAGTTTCTACACTTTTTTGTAATTTGAACACTTCAAATACACTACACATGCCTGATCAAAATCAAAATGGCCCCATCAACTACAGCATGGCTCCCTACACTGGAGCATGGACGAAAGCTGAAGCGGGACATCTCTTGAGAAGAACTCTCTTCGGTCCAACAAATCAACAAATACTGACAGCTGTATCGGATGGAATGGCCACTACGGTAAGCAATTTACTCCAAGTTCCAGCGATGGCTCCTCCACTTACATTTCATCCAGATGAGGGCGTAACGGCCTTTGGAAATACATGGATAAATGACGTTTATCCATCGAATGCAACGGATGCGACAGCGACTCTTGGTGCTCGAAATATATCATTGGCTGCATGGCTCATGAAAGGAATCAATGAAGAGCAATTTGATATCTCACAAAAAATGATCTTGTTTTGGCAGAATCATTTTGCGGCAATCGCGGTGTCTGATGCTAGAGCGACCTACGATTATGTTGAGCTGCTCCGTCAACATTCTTTGGGTAACTTCAGACAGTTTGTGAAGGATATGACGATCAATCCGATGATGCTGTTGTTTTTGAATGGAGCTACAAACACATTGTACAGTCCGAATGAAAATTACGCACGCGAGCTACTTGAATTGTATACCGTTGGAAAGGGACCACAAATTGGACCTGGAGATTACACGAACTACACAGAAGATGACGTAGCAGCTGGTGCAAAAATTCTAACAGGATATTTGGTCGATGGTTTGGGTAGTGATACCATCACGACTGTAACATCGAATTACACGGCGATTCTGCACGATACGTCGACGAAAACATTATCCTATCACTTCGGAAATGCGACCATCCCGAACAATGGTGCAAATGAGTATTCCGATTACATCGATATTATTTTTCAGCAAAATGCAGTCGCTGAGCACATCAGTAGAAAACTCTATCGTTACTTTGTAAACTACGACTTAACAACCGATGTGGAAACGAATGTAATTCCCATCATGGCGGCAACAATGATTGCCAATAATTATGAAATTTTACCCGTGTTAACGGAACTGTTCTCCAGTGAACATTTTTATGATGTTTCGGTGAGAGGTGCGCTCATTAAAAGTCCATTGGAGATGATTTTTTCCATGTTCAACAGCACTGAATCCATTCCTGGTTTCGATCTGTTAACAGATTCAGAAATGTACTTGGTCTTGTACCAGTTTGCAACAGTGATGGGACAAGCTTACATGGAACCACCGAGTGTTTCAGGCTGGCCTGCGTATTATCAAACTCCTGCCTTCTCTCAGTTGTGGGTCAATTCTGCCGTTTTGAAAACGCGATTCCAAGTGTCGGATTTCATGACGCTTCTTACTGGAGTGCCAGGAAATGGAAACAACTGGAAGTTCAACACGTTGACTTTCCTTGATAATTTATCCCTTCCTGCGGATGCACCAACGGTCATTGACGACATCGCAGATGTGTTCACACCGAAAGGATTGTCCTCCACACAGAAGTTATTACTGAAGGCGGTGCTCACGAATGGATTGCCCGATTTTGAGTGGACCCTTCAATACAATGAGTACTTGGCGAATCCAGGTGATCCAACGTATTCTGACCCTGTCGTTCAACGGGTGGAGTTGGTGCTGCAACAGTTATTCCACATGCCTGAATTCCAAACAATATAGTTCCCTAAAATTAACGAGATGAAAAGAAGAGATTTTGTAAGAAACTTAGCACTTGTATCAGCGGGAACTCCTGTACTTCTCAATAAAATGAATGTGCAGTCGATTGGAAAAAAGCTGTTCACTGTTGCAAAGAACAATGAAGATCGCGTATTGGTCATCATTCGAATGAATGGAGGGAACGATGGTTTGAATACCGTAATTCCTCGTGATCAATATGCTAATTTGACCATACAACGAAACAACGTATTGATTCCAGAAACGGACGTACTTGAGTTGACAACAGAAGTTGGATTACACCCAAAAATGACGGGTATGAAAACAATGTTCGACTCGGGATCACTTGGGATTATTCAAAATGTGGGATATCCAGAACAAAACCGATCACATTTCCGATCGATGGATATCTGGACTTCTGGTTTGATCGACTCACCTGCCGATACAGGTTGGCTAGGACGTCATTTTGACAATGAGTATCCAGGTTATCCGAACGGCTATCCGAATGGAACACATCCTGATCCTTTTGCGATTAGTTTGGGATACGAAGTATCTGCCACATGCCAAGGGCTGATGGCGAATTTTAGTCATGCGGTAAACGATCCATTTGATGTGTACAATCTGTCGAGCGGAGGAGCAATAAACGACGGAACGTACTACGGAGATCACATGGAGTATTTAACGACGTTGATCAATCAGGCGAATGCGTACGGTCAGCAAGTGAACGATGCAGCGAATGCAGGAACGGGAAGTTTGGCTTCTCTCTATGATCTTACGAACCCGCTTGCTCAGCAATTGCGTTACGTTGCTCAAATGATTGACGGAGGACTTCAAACCAATGTATACATTTTAAATGTAAACGGCTTCGACACGCATAATGCACAAGTTTCGACGACCTCTACTGTGGAGGGAGATCACGCGACTTTGTTAGAACGAATCTCGGATGCGGTAGCATCTTTCCAGGCAGATATTGAACAAATGAATCACCAGGAACGTGTCGCAGGGATGACCTTCTCAGAGTTTGGGCGTCAAATTGCCTCGAATGCAAGTCTGGGAACCGATCATGGAGATGCAGCGCCGATGTTCTTATTCGGATCGTGTTTGAATACGAATATCATGGGAAACAACCCTACCGTTACGGATACAATTGTGAATCAGGCAGGAATTCCTTTGGAATACGACTTCCGCGATATTTACGCTTCCATTTTGAAAGATTGGTTCGGGGTTCCAACTTCTGAAATTCAATCTTTCTTTGAACACACAGTCCAATACTATCCAATTTTAGGAGCGTGTAACGTTGGAATTGAAGAGGAGGATTCGACTGCTATCGGATTGACCGTTGATAAAGCCATTGTGTATCCAAACCCTGCAAGTACAAATGCGAAAATCCGTTTCGTAGCAGAAAATGAATGGGTGAAAGTGGACGTGTTCGACATTCAACATCGAAAAGTGTTGGCTGTGTACGATGGAAATCTATCTCAAGGTGAACACAACATTCCAATGGAAATTCATGAGTTACCCGCAGGAGAATACATCGTTCAAATTAAGAAAGAATCAGGTCTGGTACATTCGAAGTTGGTGAAGTTGTAGGAGGAGTAGAAATACATCTTTGAATTAGGTAGTGCTTTCAATCAAAGCTGCAAATCCGCCGTATATCATTCGACTCGCATCAAAGATCATTCGACTCGGATCGATTAACGGAGCTACGAGCGTTTCCATTCTCGGATCAATTGGAACTTGCTGATTGGCGCTGTCTCTAACAGCTTTGGACGGAAATACCACCCAGCCAAAAACGACGACTTCATTCTCTTTTAGATCAACTGAATGCACGAAAGATCGGGTTCCTTCTAGCGATAAATCATCTCCAACATATTCGTTGTAGTTCAGGGCGCCGTGCTCCTTCCAGATATTCGCAACTTGTTCCGCAATCGCTTTGTATTCATTCAGTGAGTCCTTAGGAAGAGGAAAGACAAATCCGTCGATGTAGTGAGACATAAAAATGAGTTTTGATGTATGTGTTGAATGTACGAAAAACAAAAAAGCGAATCTCCGCAGGGAAGGTTCGCTTTCTGTATAATGTAAGTGTTCGAGAATTACATTCCCATGGAAGTAAATTCTTCGTACGTCATTTCTTCGTATCCTTCTGGAATTTCCAAAGACAATTTTTCTTTGATCGTCTTTTTATCCAAAGATGTTTCTACTGTGTTAGCTGTAAATGACATCACCATTCCTTCACGATCAACAGCATATTGCAATGCAAGACCTGGTAATTTTGAGATAGCCGCTTTCTTGTCTGTGGTCACCGTTTTGATGTCTTCAGTGTACCAGTATTCCATCTCATTTCCGTCTGCATCCGTAATAATGGCTTTTTTACATTTGTAGCCAGCGATTTCTTTCTTCTCTTTTGTCAAGGTCACAGTTGGTTCTTCCACTTCTTCTTGATCTGCTTCCATTTCCTCAGAGTTCGTCAATACGGCTTTTTCACCGATCATTCCCCCCATCAAAATGAGGATTTCTTCTGTTTCGTTGTCTACAACAGTCGTCATGGACATCATTGCTCCCATATCCAGGTCCGTACGAGCTTTGTTGTCACCAAAATAAAGGTTCATCTTACTACCGCTAAACATCATTACGGCCATGGCCATATCAGGATCGTCGCTAGTCATTTCGATGTCATACACAATATGACCTTCTTCCATTTGAGCAAATGACATCACAGATGTAACGATCGTCATTGCAAAGAGTAAAGCTAATTTCTTCATGTTATTTCTAGTATTAATTTACTGCAGCGACGACCAAACACCATGATGCTTCCGTATCGCTTTCTTGTTTTTGATTTGCGTAAGCAATTTACAAAATTCGAACCAAAACTGAACGGTACAGTTTTATATGGAAGTTAATCCCGTATGAACGGTTCAAAAAGGCGATATCTGTCACTTAAAGAAGGCGTTGTAGATGTCATTTCCATTTGCATACAGCAGCAAGGCAATTAAGATGAAGAATCCAATTGTTTGAGCATATTCCAATACTTTTTGTGGCGCTTCTTTTCCGGTGATCATCTCGTAGAGTAGGAACACAACGTGTCCACCGTCCAAGGCTGGAATCGGAAGAATGTTCATGAAAGCCAAAATGATCGAGATCAGTGCAGTATTCATCCAGAAGCTATACCAATCCCAAGTAGGACTGAACAAGTTTCCAATCGCACCGAATCCACCAACAGATCCAGCTCCTTTCTTCGTGAAAAGGAATTTTAACTGCCCAACGTAATCGCCGAGGGTGGTCATTCCCATCGAGAATCCGCGACTAATGCTTTCTCCAAATCCGTATTGGATTTCGCGAATATGCTTAAGATCTCCCGACTTTTTACGTTCGATAATAAACCCAAGCATTCCGCTTTTATTTACCTTCAAGTTTAACGTGATAGTGTCGGAACCACGAAGAACTTGAGCAGAAAAGTGTTTCCCCATGTTATTGTAAGCATTTTGGGTAACCTCGTCGTAGAATTCGATTTTCTTTCCGTTAATGCTTACAAAAATATCACCAGGACGAAGGTTACTTACAAAGGCAGGCATGGCAGAAAAGAGCTTTTTAACATCTTTACCTGTAATTTGCTCCGTTAGTGTATCGTTTTCATCTACATATTGAATCTTCACAGACTTCTTATCTGCATATTCTGATGAATGTGTTCCAGCTTTGAGAGAAGCAATCGACCGTCCGTTAATTGAGAGAATCGGAGATCCTTTTTCGATTTTTAATTGGTTATCAAAAACGAGAGTTTGGTGAACATACAATGCGATTACAGAATCTGATTTATCTCTTAGCCCAAAAGGAGCCATCGCTCCTTCTTTCTGGAATAATTCGTATTCAATGTTTTCAGGAAGCTTGATTTCTTTAATAGAACCATCCGACTTTTGAACCTTCAGATTGTACTGATCACGAATCATGATCCCACGATTAATATCTTGGTAATGGACAACTTCCTCACCATTTAGTGCCAGTACATTATCACCAGACTCCAATCCATACTTCTGCATATACGGGTGAATCGCTAATCCATTTTGAAGGTCTTTTGTGTGCAATTGTTCCTCACCCCAAGCGAACATCACCATGATGTATACCACAATACCAACGATCACATTCACGGTAACACCACCAATCATAACG
>JBFHGY010000150.1:0-6775 GCA_041582905.1 Crocinitomicaceae bacterium
CAAGGCAAAGCATACTAAGCAATCATAGAAAATTACAACAAGAACTAGTACAGAAGGAATAGGATGGTAGATTACAAAACAGTGGAAGAGTCACAAGTGAATATGAGTTTACTCATGACTCCAGTTCATTCGAATTTTAGCGGAAAAATTCACGGAGGATACATTTTGGGATTGATGGATCAAATCGCATTTATGTGTGCTTCGAAGCACTCAGGAAGCTACTGCGTAACAGCAAGTGTCAATCGTGTCGATTTCTTGAATCCAGTAGAAGTTGGACAAATGCTCCATTTAAAGGCTTCGGTGAATTACACGGGAAATACGTCGATGGTAGTTGGTTTGCATGTTGAGTCAGAGGAAATCAGAACAGGGGAGACAAAGCATTGCAATTCATCCTATTTCACGATGGTGGCGAAAGATGAAGAAGGAAATAGTGTCAAGGTGCCAGGACTTATTCTCGATTCAAAAGAAAAAATCCGACGTTTTGTAAGGGCCATAGAGCGACAAGAATATACGGATACACGAAACACACATTTCGATCCAAACGTATTCAAGGTCGAGAATTACATCCAGTTTTTAATTGGACATAACCTCGACCTTCAGTATTCAGAATGAAGAAGGATCACTAAAAGTTAAACTTCCCATTCGTGTTTTTGTGTTCTGCTTTCGGTAAGATGGTTTCCATCACATCCCAGTGTTCAGCGATTTTTCCATTTTCTACTCGGAATAAATCGTAGAAAGAAGTTGGGTTACCGGCAAACGATCCTTCACTTACGCTGAGTACAAAGTTTCCTTCTCCTAGAATAAGGTGATTGGCATCGAATTTCATTTCGACTCCGTTTTTTGCCATGTGTTCGAACGCTTGTCCCAATCCAGATAAACCATCGGCAATATTCGAGTTGTGCTGAATGTAGTTATCGCCATCAAAGTAGTTACCAATCTTATCCATTTCTCCGTTCATGAGTATCGTGGTAACGAAATCACTAATTAATGCTTTGTTCGCTTCTGTTTTGTCTAGGTCTTTAATTTCAATAGGACCGTCTGTCTGCGAGTGATTGCTTGGGTTCACAGGTGCGATTTCCGAAAGATTGTCCCAGTGTTCAACAATTTTCTCCTCTTCAAATCGGAAGATGTCAAAGCCTACTTTTGGTCCGAAGAAATCGTACACAGTATGTGTAAAGGCATAATTTCCGTCTTGAAATGAACGGACAACGTTCGCTTTAAATCCTCCTTCTGGTGCATTTTGTAGTACTTTACCAAAACCTTCTAACCCATCTTCAACCATTAAATTGTGCTGAGTATAGTTGGATGCATTAATGTAATTCACCGCTTGTTGATCGCCTGTTTCAAGACTTTCTAATACCGCTACTGCTTTTTCTTTGTTTGTTAATTCCATGTCTGTTTCTTTTTGAGATTGAACTGTTTCTTTTGATTCACCACAAGAACTAATGACCATTCCGATGATGAGTGCATTGATTACATGCTTCATGTGTTTGTTTTTTCTTGATACAAAGGTGCAGGTGATTCAAGGATCTGTTGAGATCAAAAAAGGGTAAAGAATGGTAAAAGTCGAACCTGATTTACTTTTTAAAGCTTTTTTTGAATGCTTTAGGGGTAAATCCTGTTCTGCTCTTAAAGAATTTTGTGAAGTTCGTGGGGTCTTCAAAACCGAGTGTATACGCCAATTCGGTGCTTTTCATTTCAGAGTTGATAAGGCTGCGCTTCGCCTGAAGAATAACGAAGTCATCAATAACTGTTTTGGCCGTTTTGTGCACTGCCTCCTTACAAATCGTGTTGAGGTGTTTGTAGCTAATCGCAAGTTCTTGAGCATAAAATTGTGCGGATCGCTCTTGTGAAGAATGTTGACGAATTAAATCCGTAAAACGCTGGAAAATGGCAGATTTTTCTACGTCATGCGTGAGTGGTAGCTCTTTTTGCCTGATTTCTTCCAGTTTGGAGATAAGAATGGTGAAAAGGGAATCAACAATGGTATCATGGTTAAATTGATGTTCCCGTTGATTTTCATCATTCAGCAATTGAAAGTAGGTCCACACATCCGATTCTGAAGGGACTTGCATTACAGGGGAACTCAATTCGGCATGAAACAGACGGAAGATGAACTCCTCTGGCAATTGAGAAAAACACTCAACGAAGTAAGATTCTGTAAAAATGATGCAATATCCATCCAAATCGGGACTCAATTCAAAGGCATTGACTTGTTCTTTAGCCAAGTAAATAATGGATCCAGCTTCTACTGGGTACCAATTGAAATCGATGAAGTGCCTTCCGTGACCTTTGGTGAAAAGGATAAGGTTATAGAATTTTAGTTGATGAGGTTGATTTGGATTAGGTTTCAGTCGTTTCTGCTCATCGAAAATACGTTTGATGGGCACAATTTCAAACCCCATCCTTTTTTCATTGGTGGTGTCAAATGTTACGTGAGGGATTTCATTTTTCAATACGCCCCGATTTCAATAGTACTTTTTGACTTAATATCTTCAGCAATGGCATCCCACAGTTGCACGCGTTTTTCCAGTGCTATTTTAGATGTTTCTAGCACTTCTTCCCACTTAGTTGCATCATCACCGCAGAGTTCGGAGATCATTTCAAGTGCCAATGGACCGTGTTCGTCTCCGTCCAATTCAATGTGTCGTTTCAGGTAATAAGTCAATTTCGGAAATTGGTTCACACTTCCATCATTCGATTTCTCGATGATTTCGATGAACATATCTGGAATTAAATCTTCTCGCCCAAAAGTAAAAGCTGCGGCAATTTTGTGTGTTTCTTTCGTGTTGATCACTTCAAAGGTAAAGTTCAAAAAGGCTTTTTCTGCCGCTCCGAGATCTGATGCTGAAATGGTCTCCAAGATTGTTTCCAAAGAGTCGAATGAATCGACCAAGCGTTCTACTTTTTCCGTGTCGGCACCAACTTCGTGCATGGCTTCGAGGTACATTTCGTAGTGACTCTGGGGAATTTCCTGCTCATTCACATCGCTTTCTTCTCCCAACACAATTTCATTAATGAATCGGGCAGTTCTAGCATTTTTTGCTGGCTTCCATGGAAGTGAAACACAGGTGAGTTGCCGCTGAAGCGCTTTCACCAAGGACATAAAATCCCACACAGCATATACGTGCTTTTCCATAAACAACTTGACATCTTCCATTTCTGAAAGAAGTGCATACAATTCATGATGCGTGAGCTGTTTTCTTAAATCAAGAAGTTGATGTTCGATGTGTTCAATTCGGTTCATCTGTGTCCTTTCCTTTTTGTTGTACAACATTTCGAAGCCCGATTTTCTCGTGCTTGTCTGATTCGCTATAAAAATACGGAGTACGCCATTGAAAAACATATTTTTCGGCGAAAAGAAGTCGAATCGTGTATAACTTTAGACGAAGGCAGTGCAGGAGACTAGAAATTGAAATTCACCACTAAATTGAACTGGTGAAAATTGACTTTGTTAAAGGTTTGGGTATAACTGATGTCTCTGTCCATCGCTCCTCGGTACACATACAATAATCGAAATTCCAGTCCTTCCAGTTTATTTTGAAAGGCATAGTTCAGGTCGACATTATATTGATTGTAGGCAGGAATGTCGTATTTGTTGTGAGCCAAATCCTGAATGGATTTCATGTGATTCCAGTGAAGTCCGAGACTCCAGTTTTTACGCTCGTAGATATAGCTCAAAGTGGTTGCCGTTGCATGACCAAATCCTTCAATCTGACTTCGAGAAATAAAGGTGTAAAAGGGATCGACGCCAATTTCTCGGGGAAAAATGAACTTGCCTCCTTCAAAAACGTGCGTAGCGCTGTATTGAAGCGTATGTTCCTTCCGTGTATATCCAAGACGACCACTCACTGCATGTGTTTTCATGGAAGGATCGAAATACGTACGCTCAAGAAGTTCATGTCCGCCATGTCGATCCGCAAATTGATTCAAATACATCATTCCTGCGTAAAAAGTCGAGTCGTCGTAGTAGGGATTTACGAAAAAGGTGTTGGATACATTTTCGAGGTAATAGTTCCATACATTGAGTTCGACATGCTTCGGAAGGTGAATTTCCGCTCCTGCGATGCCGAGTCCTTTGGTAGAAATATGCTCGTGATAATCGGCATGAGATCCGTCGGGAAGTACTCCGTTGCTGAATAGTCCAATGGTTTCACTCATCGAATACCAATGGGTGATGGATCGGGGAGAGGCCTTCCAAAACCAACCTCCAAATGCATTGAACTTTTTGGTGTGGTATTCGGCTTTGGTTCCCATGAATACTTTCGGCTTCATACGACCGTCGTGCATGTTCACAATAGGCGTTTCCACTTCCATTTTTCCAAAGGTCGCGTTCCAATGATGATAGGTGTAATCGATGTAGAGCTCTTCCAATCGGTCCAAATCGGTGTAATTGCCTGGATGTTCTAGGTCGAACAATTGCTGTTCGTAGGATGAATGTTTACCTGTCAGTGAATCGAGTGCTAATAAATCATTGGAAAAACCGCGATACACAAAGAGCCCGTTGATGCCTACTTTGAATCCTTTCCATGGTTTTGTTTCATAGTGAACGGTTGCTCCGATAGCATTTGCGTAATAATCGCTGAGATCTCCCTGATTGATAGTCGACATGGTGAAATCACGAATTTGTCCGTAAAAGTGACCTTGCTTGAAAAATGTAACGAGTTTTTTGGTTTTTGTGGAATCTTCGACGTTTGCAAAAACGCTGTGCGCGGAGATCACTAAAAGTAGCAGTAGTAGTAGTTTCATCGTTTGGCTCTTTTTGACGATTGAACATCATAAGTAGCTGACAGAAAACAACTAAACTGACTATTGAAAGTCGTTGCGCATATGCTTTTTCGGACAATTGGCTTCATGAATGAACTACTTTCTGCTAAAGTAGAACTCACGTTTTTCGTACACAGTAACGATTGTTACTTATTCAGCTTCTGGACTCGAAAGTAAACCGAATGTTTTGAAGAGGTGAAACAATCCAGGGAGCACAAATACAGAAGCAAACAGTAACGCTCCTGCCATTGTGTTGATTACACTATCGGGGACGCTGTGATCGAGCAATCCCAATTCTCCTTCATTGAATAAGATGAAATGCGGAAACATCGGAATCGACCATGCACCAAAGATGAGGAGAATTTGTCCTCCGAGAAAGATCTTTGAAAGGTTGGTTTGATGCATAATTTTTCGACTCACAAAAATCAATGCTGTTGCCAGAATGATAAACAAAGGCATGAGCCAATGCTGAAACAGTAAAACACTGAAGGCGTGATCCTCGAAAAGGGCTACACCAAATACGATCACTCCAGAAAGCATCACAGCGAATGTTGCTCGGTTCAGCTTGTTTTTGAAGTAGTTTCGTTCATCTCCTTGGGTAGAGCTTGTGAGAAAAAACGCCGAGATGTAGGCAAACAATGATACTGTAAAAATCCCTACGCTAATGGAAAAGGGATTGAACCATGTGAAAACGTATAATTCAGTAAAGGTATAGTTGGATTCCTCACCCGGTAAGACCATCCGTCCTGCAAGCAAGGAGCCAAATACAATTCCAATCATGAATGGAGTGAAGACGCTCGCCAATTGAAAGATGCGGTCGTACAATTGTTGTGATTTATCCTTGTAGGCGTCGTAGTGACGAAAAACAAAGGCAGTTCCACGGGCAATAATTCCCACAAGTAGGAGAGAGATCGGAATGTGTAATTGCGTGACAATTACATTGTAATAGATGGGAAAACAAATCCACATGATCACAATAACCAGAATAAGCCAAATATGATTCGCTTCCCACACGGGACCAATGATTCGATAGGCGGTGGTTTTACTGATAGATTTGTTCTTTTTTCCTGAAAACAACTCCAAAATTCCGACACCAAAATCAGCTCCACCAAGAAGAGCGTAGGCAAAAGCGGCAAAAAACAAGAAGAATAAAACGATGGCTTCCATAATTACTGAGCGTTTAGTTGTTTAATTTGACGATTCATCAACCAGAATACGGTAACAGCGAGACTAGCATAAATGGCGGTGTATAGATAAAAACTGAATTGCATCCCCTGAACTGGAGTAACAGCATCTTTGGTTTTCATCACACCATTGATAATCCATGGCTGTCGCCCGAGTTCGGTGACGAACCAACCTGCTTCTAGCGCAATAAACCCAAGGGGTGTGGCAAGGATGAAGAGCAGCGCAAATAGTTTTTTATCGCGCCATGATTTTTTCTTGAAGGAGATGAGGTAGAGGAAACCGATGAACATCAGGAACGTTCCAATTCCGACCATGATCTGAAACGAGTAATGGGTGATCGCCACAGGTGGAATTTCATCTTCAGGAAATTCATTGAGGCCTTTTACGGTAGCATTGAAGTCGTTGAAGGCAAGAAAGGAGAGGGCGCCAGGAATGCGAATGGCGTAGTCGACCTGTTTGGTTTCTTCGTTCACAATTCCTCCAATGATGAGATCTGCGCCATCTTCTGTTTCATAGTGGGCTTCCATCGCGGCGAGTTTTGCGGGCTGTCGAACGGCGATGTCTTTTGCGGCAATGTCACCGCTCACTGGAATGAGTATGGCTGCAATCACTCCGAAGACCAAGGCAATTTCGTAGGCTTTCTTGTGCAGGGTTTTCTGATTCTTTCGGTACTGAAGAAGGTGAAGTCCACCGACGGCAAATCCAACAGCGGTGAAGGCTGCAAGTGTCATGTGTAGTGCTTGAGAAAACCACGCTTTATTGAATAGTGCCGCAACGGGGTCGATGTTTAAAAACTCTCCATTCACGAAATCAAATCCAGACG
>JBFHGY010000151.1:0-6766 GCA_041582905.1 Crocinitomicaceae bacterium
CCATTCTCAACCAATTTAACCGCAACGGCTAATTGTTCTTCTGGGGCAGAACAAATGGAATAAGATCTTCGTATTTCTTCCCCGTTAATCTCAATCGCGAAATTGAGGTACTGCCCTGGGGTGAATTTAAAAAACGATTTTTTGTCAGCATCAATATTGAACGCGACTTCTACGGTGTTGTCGGTCAGTTTATTGATCGAAGCAATCGTTAATTCATAAAATCCCTTGGGCGCTTTCTTTTTACCGCCTTTACCAAATAACTTTTTAAACAAAATAAACTGATTTAATCGTCAAACGACACAACGAGTTGATCACTCATTGGGTGTGCTTGACATGTTAATATGTATCCCGCCTCGACTTCGTCTGGTTCGAGCGCGTAATTTACGTCCATTCGTGCTTCACCTTCCAACACTTTGGCTTTACACGTACAGCAAACTCCTCCCTTACAAGCATAAGGCAAGTCAGCTCCAGTTTTGGAAGCAGCATCCAGAATGCTTTCACCATCTGATTCTAAGGCAATATCGAAACGGTCACCATCCAGTATGATAGAAACGTTCGCATCAATTTGAGGTCCTTCGTATTTTTCTACGGGTGCTTTTGCTGAATTAGGAGTTGTAAACAACTCGAAATGCACCGCAGAAGGATCAATTCCATTGGCTAAAACACTTTCTTTTACATCCAAGATCATTTGTTCAGGACCACAGATGTAAACGGCGTCAGGCGTGTTAGATTCCAAGAATACCTTGAAAAGCTGATTCGTTTTTTCAACATCCATTCGTCCCTTCAAAAGTGGGGTTCCCAGGTTTTCTCGAGAAAGCACGTTGATAAAACGAAGGCGATCCATGTAATCGTTTTTCAAACCTTCGACTTCTTCGTGGAATATAATCGTCGAAATGGACTTATTCCCATAAAAGAGGGTGACATCAGATTGAGGTTCTTCCTTGAGAATCGTTTTTGCAATAGAAATAATAGGAGTAATTCCGGATCCTGCAGCAAAAAGCACGATGGATCGTTTGTTCGACGCATCTGGATCAATCATGAAATTCCCCATGGGCGTCATTACATCCAATACATCTCCTGCCTTTAGTACTTCGTTGGCGTACGTGGAAAATTTTCCGTTCGGCACCAATTTTACCGCAACACGCCATTCTCCCTCGTACGGAGCAGAGCAAAGCGAGTAGGATCGTCGAATATCTTCGTCGTCAATTTCTGTTCGTAAGGTTAAATATTGTCCTGACTTATACTGGTAGGATTCCATTAGTTCTTCAGGAATATCAAACGCGATGGAAACCGTGTCTTCCGTTTCTTGTCTAACTTCCTTTACCGTTAAGGTGTGAAATGTTGGAGTCATAATTGGCTGTAATTTGCGCTCAAATCTAAACAAATTTCGATAGATAGAAGTTGACTTTAATCATATTCTAGTTGTTTGAAAATTCGTAAATTTGTTAAATAACAATTGTGTAGATGAAAGAACTTGATATAAATGAATTGGAACGCAGATTCCAGGAGAAAATAGACAAGGACATCAAAATCGAGCCCAATGATTGGATGCCAGACAACTATCGTCAAACCTTGATTCGACAGATTTCACAACATGCCCACTCAGAAATTGTTGGTATGCTACCTGAAGGAAATTGGATTACACGTGCTCCAAATCTCCGTCGAAAAGCGGTTTTATTGGCGAAAGTTCAGGATGAAGCAGGACACGGTCTCTATTTGTATAGTGCTACCGAGACGTTGGGGGCAGATCGTGAAGAAACAATTGACGATTTACATTCAGGAAAAGCAAAATACTCATCCATTTTTAACTACCCGACCTTGAGTTGGGCTGACATGGGAGCGATCGGTTGGCTTGTTGATGGTGCGGCAATTATGAATCAAGTGCCCTTGTGTAGATGTTCTTACGGGCCATACGCGCGTGCCATGGTACGTGTGTGTAAGGAAGAATCATTTCACCAACGACAAGGTTATGAGATTATGACAACCCTTGCAAATGGAACTCCAGAACAAAAAGCGATGGCGCAAGATGCGTTGAATCGTTTCTGGTGGCCAGCATTGATGATGTTTGGACCAAGCGACAAAGACTCGAAGCATACTGCTCAGTCGATGGCGTGGAAAATCAAACGTCAAACGAATGATGAGTTGCGCCAACAGATGGTTGATATCACAGTGCCTCAAGCTGAATTAATTGGACTTACAGTTCCAGATTCAGATTTGAAATGGAACGAGGAAAGAGGTCACTACGATTTCGGAGAAATCAATTGGGATGAGTTCTGGAATGTGGTGAAAGGTAATGGACCATGTAATAAAGAACGTGTTGAAGCACGTAGAAATGCAAAAGAAAACGGTGCATGGGTGCGTGAAGCGGCGAATGCATACGCTGCGAAACAAAAGATGAAAAAAGCATCCTAAATCAAATAGATAAGAAATGTCGAATAAAGAATGGCCTCTTTGGGAGGTGTTTATCAGAAGTAAACAAGGATTGAATCATAAGCATGTGGGTAGTTTACGTGCAGCGGATGCAGAAATGGCTGTTAGCAATGCACGTGACGTATACACGAGACGTTCGGAAGGTGTAAGTATTTGGGTTGTGGAATCAAGCCATGTGCATGCTTCGCACCCAGTGGATGCGGATGCTTTATTCGAGCCGGCTCACTCAAAGGTGTATCGCCATCCTACTTTTTATGATGTTCCAGATGGAATCGAACACATGTAATTCTTGAGTAGTATGGATAGTGCATTATTTGAATATCTCGTTCGATTGGGCGATGATAGTTTGATTTTAGGACATAGGCTTTCAGAATGGTGTGGTCATGGACCGATCTTGGAGGAAGATATCGCAATGACCAATATTGCGTTGGACTTAGTGGGACAAACGACTTCAATTTTGAAGTACGCCGGAGAAGTAGAGGGAAAAGGTCGTTCAGAGGATGATCTCGCTTTTCTGCGTTTCGAAAGAGAATATAGAAATACGTTGTTGGTCGAGCAGCCGAATGGAGATTTTGGGGTAACGATGATGCGTCAGTTTTTGTTCGACGCCTTCAGAAAACCATTGTTTGAACAGTTGGTGAACTCTTCAGATGCTCAATTGGCTGCAATTGCAGAGAAATCATTGAAAGAGACAAAATATCATTTCAAACACTCAGCAGAGTGGGTGATTCGTCTTGGAGATGGAACGGAAGAGTCTCATGAACGTGTGCAGAATGCCTTGAATGATCTTTGGAGATACACAGATGAGTTGTTCTTTGAGAACGAGGTGGATAAAGACCTTGAATCGAGAGGGATTACTTTTTCAATGGATGAATTGAAGAAAAACTGGAGTGACACTGTAGCTCAAGTTCTCGATCAGGCGACATTGACAATCCCAACCAATGGATGGCAACATGACGGCGGTCGTAAAGGTTTGCACTCCGAGCATTTGGGGTATATTCTAGCAGAGCTTCAGTATATGCAACGAGCATACCCTGGGATGGAATGGTAACAAAAGAACGAATATGGGAATTGATGGAGGAGGTCTTCGATCCAGAAGTTCCCGTTCTTACAGTCGTTGATCTCGGTGTTGTTCGTGAGGTGAACCTTGAAAACAACACGTGGAATGTAGTCATCACTCCAACGTATTCAGGCTGTCCTGCGATGAAGCGAATCGAGGATGATATAATTGATAAGCTCAAGGAGAACGGAATTGAAAATGTTTCCGTTGAATTGGTGCTGTCTCCTGCGTGGACTACTGATTGGCTGTCAGAAGCGGGTCGACGAAAACTGAAGGAGTATGGTATCGCGCCACCAGTTGCTGAGATTGACAAAAGCGTTCTTTTTGCTGAACAGCCTGTGGTTCCATGCCCGAAATGTAACTCAAAGAATACGAAAATGATCAGTCAGTTTGGTAGTACGGCCTGCAAGGCGCATTATCAATGTGAGGACTGCATGGAGCCCTTCGATTACTTTAAGTGTTTGAAATAAAAATGGTTCTCTTTTTGAGTTTCGGTTGACAAAGCTTAAGAATTCGTATTTTGCGACAAATCAAATAACTTTATGAAAAAAATCATCTACACTATAGGGGTGCTTGCCCTTCCGTTTTTATTCGTTTCATGCTTCTCAACCTCGGGAGAAAAAAGTTCCTTGGAAGAAATACTCGCACCAACATCTTCGGTGAAGTATAATGTCGTGAATATTAATGATCAGTACTCCATGAAAGTTCCAGACTTCATGACGGTTACGACCCAGCTTCAACCAGATGCTTCACTTCAATACAATAATCCATTCAAGGAAAAATACGTAATCGTTTTAGATGAAGATCGAGAAGAGATAAAGACATTCTTGAATGATTACGGGATTTATGATGATTCGAAGCCAATGCTTGAGAATTACGTAGACGCTCGTTTAAGCTTCTTCAAGGAGAGTGGGGTGTCAGTAAAAGAAGAAACGGAGCTCAAAAGTAAGATCGTTAATGGAAGGAAGGCGTATTCTATAGAATTGGATGTATCAGTACCTGAGATTCCTGAGGATATAGCCTATTTTTTTACGTACATTGAGGGAGATGACCATTTCTATATGATCATGGCGTGGACCTTATTATCACGTAAAGATGCCTATAAAGAGGAAGCAAAAGAAATGACGGATTCGTTTAAGGAATTTTAGTCAATGAATTTTATATTAAAGGCTGTCGATCACATCTAGGTTGACAGCTTTTTTGTTTTCATACCTTTTGTGTTTGAGGCTGGCGTAGGCATGTTTTAGGTAATAGAACAGAATGACACTCACGACGACTCTCAGGGCGACAATGAAAAATGTCCCGAGGTAAAAGCCGCTCAAAAGTAAATCAGAGAGGTAGAAGAGGGTGAATAATGTGTACCACGAACTACCTAAAAAGAACCCCCAAGCATATCCATTTTTGATCAGCGCAGCTGTTGTGATGTATGTAGCAATACTGAGAAGGTTTACAATAGTAACGATTGTGCCAACAAGTGATCCGTACCACTGCGTGAAGCTCATTCCTTCATAAAGCGCACCGAGAACGGAGATGATGGAGAGTACGACAAATATCGTAGAGGCTGACTTAAGTTCTTTGGTTGGGTATGATACATTAATTGGACTATGGTATCCATCAATTTTAAGGTCTATGGCGATCGGTTTTTCCGAAAGTTTCAATTCAACTACTCCGAGTTCAGGATCATGCATCTTTATTCCGTTCTTCAATTTTGAATATCCTGAAATACTTGCGACAAGTCGTTCTTTATGGAAAACATCAACGTTCCGATAGCCCCTGGTCCATTGTATCAGAATATGTTCGTCAGGGGATTGTAGGATTGGGTATTTCTTTTGGAAGTCCATAGTAGGTTAGAGGTAAAATGCAAAAGCACACCTTGAGAGAGGTGTGCTTTTGAGTTAAAAAGTATTTGGCTTATCCAAGGAATGGGTACTTGTAGTCTGATGGAGAAACAAATGTTTCTTTAATCGTTCTAGCAGATGTCCAACGAAGTAAGTTCATCGGTGCTCCTGCTTTATCGTTTGTACCTGAACCTCTAGCCCCACCAAATGGTTGTTGACCTACAACTGCGCCAGTCGGTTTGTCATTTATATAGAAGTTTCCTGCGGCATTCTCCAAAGCTTTCATTGCTTTCTGGATGGCATAACGATCTGTAGATATAATTGACCCAGTAAGAGCGTAATCAGACGTTTTGTCAACT
Source organism: Crocinitomicaceae bacterium (assembly GCA_041582905.1). Taxonomy (GTDB): domain Bacteria; phylum Bacteroidota; class Bacteroidia; order Flavobacteriales_D; family Crocinitomicaceae; genus UBA4466. Next base: position 5,688 of record JBFHGY010000151.1, read on the forward strand.
AATTCTAATGTTGCGTCAAAATCATTTTCATCGTACACATAGATCGTTAAAACAGGACCAAAAATTTCTTCACACATAGTTCGGAACTTTGGATTTGTTGTTACAACCACTGTTGGCTCAATGAAATATCCTTCTGATTTATCGTATTTACCTCCGACGATCACTTTGGAGTCGTCTTGTGCATGAATGTAATCGATGTATCCTGCGATTTTATCAAAGGCTTTCTCATCGATTACAGCATTAATAAAATTCGAAGTGTCTTCTGGAGATCCTATTTTGAAATCCGAAACTTGACGGATAATTTCTTTTTCTACATCGTCCCATAGGTTTGTAGGGATGTAGGCACGAGATGCGGCAGAACACTTTTGACCTTGGAATTCAAAAGCTCCTCGAGTACATGCAGTAGCAACTTGTTTTGCATCCGCTGATTTATGTACCATGATGAAATCTTTACCTCCTGTTTCTCCAACGATACGTGGGTAGCTTCTGTAACTAGCAATATTTTCACCGATTTCTTTCCATAGATGACGGAAAACACCAGTAGAACCAGTGAAGTGAAGTCCTGCAAAGTCTTTGTGTTTGAATACAACATCTCCAGCAACAGGGCCGTCAACGGTAATCATGTTGATTACACCATCAGGGACTCCTGCTTCCGCGAACAATTCCATAATAATTTGAGCAGAGTAAACCTGAGATTCAGCTGGTTTCCACACTACAACATTTCCCATCATGGCTGGGGCCGCACACAAGTTTGCACAAATCGAAGTAAAGTTGAAAGGAGTAATAGCAAATACGAAGCCTTCAAGTGCACGATATTCTAGACGGTTCCACATTCCTGGAAGTGATTCAGGTTGCTGACTGTAGATCTCAGTCATGTACTGAACATTAAACCTAAAAAAGTCGATTAGCTCACAGGCAGCATCTATTTCGGCTTGCATTACGTTTTTAGATTGAGCAAGCATTGTGGCAGCATTCATTTTGTCTCTGTATGGTCCTGCCAATAAATCTGCCGCTCTAAGAAAGATCGCAGCACGCTGTTCCCATGGTAAATTGGCCCACTCTTCTCTCGCGTTTAACGC
>JBFHGY010000152.1:0-6727 GCA_041582905.1 Crocinitomicaceae bacterium
ATCCTTGAAGTAGCTTCGCGCGTACAAGTACTGAACAATCGTTTGATTGACGTGCTGTTCGTTCAAATAATCTGCGTAATGCGTTTTGGTTCGCTTGTATTCTTTCACCACTTCGCGATCCAAGTACGCAATGGCATTTTGCACCATGCTCCACGCTTTATCATCTTCTCGAACGCTCTTCACACCTAAATGATCCAAGTGTCCCATTCCTGTTACGATATGTTGAGTGATGTAACGACTTTCAGGCATGCCAGGGAACCATGGCCATCCACCGTTAGAGACTTGCATGTTCTCCAACTTGCGAAGAGCTTTGTTGAGTTCATTGTCCATTTTATTTAAATCGAAGAGAAGAGCCACACGCTTTTTACGTTCGTTTTCGTCTTTTGCATCAAGCACCCAAGGCGTTTCTTGAAGCATTACGGATTTCAACTCTTGATTTTTCTCCAAATTCGAAAGGAAGGCATCTGGACTGCTCTCTTTCCATTGCTCAAATACCGACTTAATTTTCGGACTTGAATTGATGATAGATGACGCCAAGGCATTCGAGTAGTAGCGCGTAAACGTTTGCTCAGCGCACTCGTGTGGGTATTCCATCATGTAAGGCATCGCCTGAACGGCATACCACGCAGGATTGGATGTGTATTCCAAGGTCAATCGGTGGTGCTTCAAACTAGAAGATGTTCCACTGTTCACTAATTTGTCGAACGTGAAGTTCTTGGTTCCGATTCCTTTGCTCGGCAATGGCAATGATTCCGTGACCAACATGCGATTCGATAACACAGGTAGTGCCATTTCTTCTCCATCTGTGAAAAGTCCAGCTTGCGCCACTACGCGATAGGTCACCGCGCTAATTCCAAACGGTACTTCGATGTCCCACGCGAGTTTCGCACTTTGACCTTTTTTAACGGTGAAGTCGACGGTTGGATTGTCATTTTTGAATGCGGCATCAATCGGCTCCATCGTGAGCGAATTGAACAACATCAATTTGGCAGAACCGCCTAAATCAGCTTGTGAAAGGTTAGACACTTTAGCCGTAAAAGTCATTTGGTCTCCTTCGCGGAAGAAACGCGGTGCATTCGGCATCACCATCAGTTCTTTTTGCGTCACCACTTCTTCTTGAATCGTTCCGATTTTCAAATCTTTTGTGTGAGCCAAGCCTAAAAATTTCCAACGCGTTAATGCTTCAGGAACAGTGAACTTAAGCACGACTTCTCCTTTGGCATTTGTTTCCATTTGAGGATAGAAGAACGCAGTTTCGTTCAGGTTTGTACGTGCCTTTACCTGATCGAGGGAAGCTCCATTCTTGTCGTTGTTGTCTTTTTTACCTTGTCCCTGTTGATTGCTGGTCGTAGAATCAAGTTCTCCTTTCTTTTCGAGTGAAACAGATTTCATTTGTTGCATTGGAGCGGGCACGGCTTCAGTTTCTTCCGCAGCATCAGCAAGTGCGTAGACGGCGTCGCCATCCATTCTTCCTCGCGCGCTTCCAGCAGAAAAATTGTAGGACTGATACATATAATTTCGATAGCGATCATACCCGCTGAATCCCCACCAATTCAATTGATCGTAAGAACGATTTGGGAAGGAAACATACTCGTTCCAATCGTGGGCATACGCTCGTGCGCGTGAACTACTGAAACTGGAGGAGTTGTAGTGACGGTACGAATAACGTGTTCGATACGGATCAAGTGCGAAATAGTTCGAAGCGAATTCATCCAAAGAAGCATCGTACATAGTTGCAAGCAACTCGGCAGCAACAGCAGAACCGTTTGGACCTTTGATGATCAACTTCCATTCTTCAGTTGATCCCGGAATGAGTTTATTTCTGAACGTTTCAAACGAGATGTCGAGCTTCTTGTTAGAGTACGGCACCATGATCACTTGCTTCGTGGTGTGCAAACGTCCGTGTTTAACAGATGTAAACGCTACGCTGAAATTACCTCGATGCTCTTCACGAACAGGAATTTTAATGGATTTTTGTCCTTTGCTCAGCTGAAGCAATTCTTTCGAAACAATTTTTCCGCGTAATTCTACTTCGTAGAGAATCGTGAGGTCTTCCGCAGCAGTTGAAATCAAAATTTCCGCTGTTTCGCCTGGCTCACACATCACAAGGATGGGCGTCATTGTCCAAATTTTGCTCGTTGGATTTTCACTTGACTTTTTGTCGAGTAAGGTGATGTATTGAATTTCTTCCACCGTTTCTCCAAACTTATCGACAGAACTTGTTTCTACAACGTAACGGCCAGGTTTCCAATCCTCCATTCCTTTAAAAACAAGGGTGTCTGATTCTTTTGTATCAAACGCAACATTCAACACTTCTTTTCCTCGCTTGAAGTTTTTGATGTCATTTTCGTTCGCATACACGTCATGAGGGAAGAGTTTTCGGAAGTCGCTCTCGGAAATCATGGGTAAATCCGGACGATCCCAATATTGTTTTCTGAACACCTGTTCGGGTTCAACGAGTCGCGTTACTTTCACCGTTCCCGAAGCGGGTGTTTTTTGCCCGTTCAGATTGGTCGTGGAAATGTTGAATACGTTTTTTCGTGTACGATCAACCACATCGCTGATTTGTAAATGAACATTCAAACAATTGTATCCTACGCTGACCCATTGTGATCCGCTGCGTGTTTCACCATTTAGATCGGTAACATCCGCGTGAATTTCATAGGTGTAAAGTGGCGAATACTTTTTGTTGATGGTAGGATCTTCCAAGGCATCAAACTCGATGGTAAACTCACCATTTTCATCCGTTTTGAGTGTTCCATTCTTGATTTCAATCGGCGATGATTGTCGTGGATAGAATCCCCATCGGTAATACGTCCATGGATTGAATCGTGATGATCGCGTTACGCGGTATTGAACTTCTGCGCCATCAATATTTGATCCGGCGTAAGCTTTGGCATTTCCTTTTACTTCAATGCGCTCGCCTAATTTGAATGATCCCTCAACTGGAGAAAATTCCACCTCAAATTTTGGACGTTTGTATTCTTCGACACTGAAATACTTCGAGTCATTTCCATCCTTGATGTGCATGGAACCCAAAAGTCCACCTGTTGGTGCTGTGAATGATCCAGAGAAAGTTCCATATTCATTTGTGCGAACAGCAACTTCGGCTACTTTTTGATAGTTGACATCGTAGAGTTCAACTTTCGACGAAGAGTTGGTTACCAGTGTGTTCTTTTCTCCCGTTTGGCGAATCTTAATTCCTTTGAAATAGATTTTTTGTCCAGGGCGATAAATACCACGATCCAAGAAGAAGAAGGTGTTGGTTTGATCAGAAACGCGCTCTTTTTCCTTTTTTCCTTGACTCATGTCGTTGCCCGTGTTGAATTCATCATTTCCATCGGTTAGATGAAGCATGAAATTGCGGTAATTCGATGTTGGAGCGATGTCCAGTCTTCCGTTTAAATCGGTGCGAAGCGTTTGCTTCAATTTGATTTCGTATTGCTGCTTTGAGTAATTGTACTTGCGCTCGAACAACTCTACTTTCACGCGATTAATCGGTTTCCCTGTTGATCGATTGGTAACAAACAAGGATTGAGAATTGTCGGAATTGGTCGTGTACGTGTACGCAAGATTGGTTACCCAATACGAATCATGAAGAATGGTATTCTTTCCTTTTACAAAGGTTTTCTTTGGGGAAATGAGAATAGCGTACAATCCTAAATCCAAACTGGGAAGTGCGATTTCCGTCGAGTGGTCTTGGTAGTCACCTGGGTTTTCCAACGTGAATTCAAGTTCCTTGGTCACTTCTTTTTTCAGCAATTCATCTAACAACTCCTCATCATAATAGCGATAAGCTGAATAGAAACCTGTAGGAACTTTGATGATGCGCACAAATACCTCGTCCACATTTCGGTAAGAAATTTTCACACGTCCATTTTCATCCTTCCCGTACGCAATTTCATTTTCAGATTCGAGCGATTTTGATTCAATGGTCGACGCTAATCGTTCACACATTTTCGCCCCGTAGGAATCGGGGAATTGTTTGATCGCTACCTGACAAATTGTTAGTGCTTTTTTCTTGTCCCAGCGCGTTTCGGGTTGTTCAGATGTGTATGTTTCTCCTTGTTGATTATAGTAATTGGCGATGTAATATTGAGCTTCAGCTGACGCTTCGTGACTCGGATAACTGCTCACGAGACTTTTCAAAGATGCCAGATACAATTCATCTTTTTTCGGAGAAATGGATTGCCCACGCATGAATTTTAAACGTTCAATTTCCAAATCAACTAATGGAGCTACTTTCTTGTCACTCAAGCGAAATTTAGTGAGGTCTTGATAGATTTTTGTAGCCAAGTACAAATTGGATGTTTCCGTTTTCGATTGAACGTTCATCTTAGCGAACGCACTCGCTGTTCCCAAGTAAGCTTCATCATCGATCACGAATTTCACTTCTGGTCGAACCAGTTCAGATTCCGCATTGGCGAAGTAATTGATCGCTCGATGAGCCAGGAAATCGTACAGCGTCGGACGCAAATTTCGAGCAGTTATGTTTTGCTCCAAAATCTCGCGGAAATCATATAAATCTGCATGTTGCAAACTGTCCGCACTTTCCAATGAAAGTAAGTAATGCTTGCTCACATGAGCGGAAATGGTTTTTAGGTCCCACGTGCGAACGTCATTATTTTCAAAATTCACGGTTTGACTTCGCTCCATGAACTCCCAACGATTGGACTCATAATATTGCCAGTACACTTCCGCAGTTACGGAGTGAATCAATTGCTTGATCGGGAATGCATTTTTTTCGGAAAGTTCGTTCAATTCGGCAAGTGCCAGTACGAAATCATCTTCCTCCAAATAAGCATTGTATTTCATTCGATGAATGACCGCTTTTACCACTTGTGGAGCGTTGTCTTCCTTCTTTGCTTCGGCAAAAATCGTGTTAACGATTTCCAGCGCACTTTTGAAGAGACCTTCTTTGTCGAGGGAATCAACTTTTATCCATAAATCGGAGTAATCTCCATCAAAATTGTATTTCAGCATGGGCATTTCTGGTTTTTCAGTGAGTAGCGATTCACTTGCAGTAACTTCATTTTCTGGCACTTTATCCTTCTTCTCACACGATTGTGACATAAGAATGAGTGAAAATGCAACAAGGCAAGTGGTGTAAATAAATGATCGTATCATGTGTTTAATTATTCAGTGATCAGGGAAAAAGTACTGCGTTCTACAAAGAACTGTGAAGTGAGTTGGTCAAATTCTTCTTGTGTTGGCGAGAGCACAACAATCGTTTGGGTGTTTTCGGTTGTTTTGCGTTGTGATTCAATAAAGCTAAAGGCATTTTGATCGGGTTCATAATCGAAGTCGCTCATGGTCATTTTTCCATTGGAGAACACGATTTTTACAGGCAAAAACTTTCCATTTTCGTTGAAGTTCAAGATATATTCCCGATCGTTGATACGCGTTAATTTCGCGCTTGAATAGGTAGAAATTACAGCGTCTCGGTTGCGAATTCCAAAATGATAATATCCCTTTTCATAGATACAGCGTAGAGAATCACCCTCTACTACACCAAAAATGTAATCACCCTTGATGGTATATTTTGATGATTCCCGAACGGACTTTTTACTGATCGATGATACCTGTGTAGACACTGCTGTAATGCCTTCTTCTGAAAAGACATAAGAAAGTGAACGTTCGTTATCCTTGTATTCACCGAACCATTTTTTATCAACTGTCGATACCTTTTTCTCTTCCGTAGGAAGAGGGTTCGAGAAATAATACGAATTTTGGCAAAAAGTTGGGGAGGCGAGGAAAATACAGGCGATTATCGTAACTATTTTCATAACTTATATTAAGAGTGTCCGTTTTTGGTACATTTTTAAAAATAACAATTAACCTACCCTTAAACACAAAGACTATGCAAAAAAGATGGTTTGTGCGCGCACCACAAGATAGTACAACCGTAGAAGCGTTTCGTTCAGAATTAAAAGTGGATGCTGTTGTGGCAGAATTGCTTCTTCAGCGCGGAATAGATACTTATGATAAGGCGGAAGCATTTTTTCGACCCAAGCGCGAGCATTTGCATGATCCTTTTTTGATGAAAGATATGAATGTGGCTGTCGAACGTCTCATTGAAGCCATCGATCGTCAGGAGAAAGTGTTGCTATACGGTGATTACGATGTTGATGGAACAACTGCGGTTACCTTGCTGTATCACGTATTGAAAGATCGAATTGAAGACCTAGATTTCTACATTCCCGATCGTTATTCGGAAGGATATGGAGTGAGTGAGGCAGGAATCAACTATGCGATAGCTCAAGGTGTCAACTTGATTATCACGCTTGACTGTGGAATTAAAGCAAAGGAGCGAATTCAAGAAGCGCGCAAAGCAGGAATTGATGTGATTGTATGTGATCACCACCGTCCAGGAGATGAATTGCCGAATGCCATTGTGTTGGATCCGAAACGAACAGATTGTTCCTATCCCTTTGATGAATTGTGTGGTTGTGGCGTCGGCTTCAAATTTATGCAAGCCTTGTTTCAGCAGAAAGAGTGGAATAGGGATGTGTTGTGGCAACAATTGGATTTGCTCGCACTGAGTATTGGCGCAGATTTAGTCCCTGTGACAGGTGAAAATCGTGTTTTGGCCATGCTGGGATTAGAGCAATTGAACTCTGCTCCACGTCTTGCTTTTCGTGAGATGTTGGTGTTAGCCAATCGAAGTTTTCCTGTTACGCTAACGGATGTGGTGTTCACGATCGCTCCGCGGATTAACGCTGCTGGG
>JBFHGY010000153.1:0-6717 GCA_041582905.1 Crocinitomicaceae bacterium
AGCATCGTTGCGATTGTCCAACGACGAAATCGTCACAGGCAGTAATCAAGAGAATATTGCATATCCATCTGGTTTGTGCGCAGAGCGCGTAGCATTGTTTTATACCGGGGCGAATTACCCGAATGAGATGATTGAAACCTTATGCGTTGTGGCGGAAGGTGATTTATTGCCGAAAGACAAAATTCTGTCGCCATGTGGCGCGTGCAGACAAGTTATGTTGGAAACTGAAGTACGACAAAAGCAGTCGTATAGAATCATTCTGGTAAGTCAAAACGGAGTGACAATTGTGTTTCATTCTGCGGTAGATTTACTTCCGCTAGCTTTTGGTATTACTGATTAATTAAATAAACAATGAGATCATTAATTGCACTATTTGCAGTAGTAAGCTTGGTACTTTCGTGTCAATCCACAAAACCACTAGTGGATGATGGCAAAACAAATAAAAACATTGTTTCGGGTGAGGTGAGTAGACAGTTGATGTCTGCAGATCACGCGGATACGGTTGAAAGCTCGATACAATATATGTTCTATGAAACGGCTAAACTTCCGTATCAGGATACAGTAAACCGAATTATCAAGGAATTTATATCGGGTGCAGTTTCATACGGAAGTGGAGCAACGGAGCAAAATGCGCTACTTTCAGTTGACTATATGAATGAATCCATCGATCAATTTGCCGATGAATACAATCGTCAATTGGAATTTGTTGAAGGAGGAGGTGTTTGGACTACGGAAACGTCGGTTCAAATTAAGGAAAAAGGTGGCGACTACGTTGTTGTGTCGATGTCCAACTGGAGTTATTCAGGAGGTGCGCATGGAAATGGTTGGGCAATAGACCGAATCATCGATATGAAAACGGGGGAAGAGTTATTTCTAACAGATTTCATTATAGATGTGAATCAATTAACAGAAATCGCAGAGAAAATTTTCAGAGTGGATCAGGAGCTCACGCCAGAAGCGAATCTCATTGAAGAAGGGTATTGGTTTCCAGATGGTGATTTCGAATTAAATGAGAACTTCCAGTTTACAGGAGAATCGCTTGAGTTTATGTACAATGCATACGAAATTGCTCCCTACGCAGCGGGAACCATTTCCATTTCGATTCCAATGAATGAGGTAAAACCGTTATTAAAACGTAAAGTTTACTAGTCGAAGGTCTCATTTGATGAAGTGAAATGGTTGGAAATAATTAACTGATATACTTGAATATGAGGGCTTTTTGTCATCGTGTCCTTTTCCCTCTAAAAAGGCACGGTTACATGGAGAATTTTATATATTTGCTCCTCGATAAATAAATTAGCATCATGGCGGGAAATGATAAAAAAACACCGACGAAATCTACGCGAAAATCGAAAGCAGCTGCAAAATCGAAGTTCTCGAAGGATACATATATAAAATGGTACAAAGACATGCTTCTCATTCGTAAGTTTGAGGAAAAAGCTGGACAATTATACATTCAACAGAAGTTTGGTGGTTTCTGTCACCTTTACATCGGACAAGAGGCAATCGTCGCAGGAACAGCGAGTGCATGTCAGAAAGGTGATAAACACATGACTGCCTACCGTGATCACGGACATCCAATTGCACTTGGAACAGATCCTCGCGTGTTGATGGCCGAATTGTATGGTCGTACAACAGGATGCTCAAAAGGAAAAGGTGGTTCGATGCACTTCTTCGACAAGGAAGTGAACTTCATGGGAGGTCACGGAATCGTTGGGGCGCAAATCGCAATGGGAGCCGGAGTAGCTTTCGCTGAAAAATACGATGAAACGAACAATGTGGTAGTTGTTTCAATGGGAGACGGTGCGGTACGTCAAGGGGCGTTGCACGAAACGTTTAACATGGCAATGAACTGGAAGTTACCGGTAATTTTCATTATCGAGAATAATAACTACGCGATGGGAACTTCGGTTGAGCGTACAACGAACGTAACGGATCTTTCTAAAATTGGGTTGTCATACGAAATGCCTTCAAAATCGGTGAATGGAATGTCTCCTGAAGCAGTTCACGAGGCAATTGAAGAAGCGGCAGACAGAGGACGAAGAGGTGATGGACCAACTTTATTGGATATCAGAACATACCGTTACAAAGGTCACTCAATGTCTGATCCGCAAAAATACCGTACAAAAGAGGAGGTGTCTGAATGGATGGAACAAGATCCAATCGAATACTGTAAATCAGTAATCCTCAAAAATAAATGGATGTCGGAAGACGAAATCGCTGAAATCGATGCATGGGTGAAGAAAGAGGTGAAGGAATCAGTTGAATTTGCTGAAAACTCTCCTTACCCAGAAGCGAAGGAATTGTACGAGGATGTCTACATGGAAGAGAATTATCCATACATTATTGAATATTAGAACAGTTAATCGAAAGAGAATATGGCACAGGTAGTTTACATGCCGAAGTTGAGCGACACCATGACAGAAGGGGTGGTTGCTGAATGGAACAAGAATGTGGGTGATGAAGTTTCTGAAGGAGATGTACTCGCAGAAATCGAAACGGATAAAGCAACAATGGAGTTTGAGTCGTTCTACGATGGTGTGCTTTTGCATATCGGTGTAGAAAAAGGACAAACCGCTCCGGTTAACTCTTTGCTCGCGATTATCGGTGAAAAAGGAGAAGATATTGAAAAGGTGTTAGCGGAAGCAAAATCGGCAGCTCCTGAAGAAAGTGCGGAAGAGGAGAAGGAACCAGCAAAAGAGGAAGCAAAGCCTACGCCAGCTCCAACTCCTGCAGCTCAACCAAAAGCAAGTCAACCAAAACCTACGCCAGCTCCAGCGCCTGCGAAGCCTTCAGTGGCTGAAGCGAACGATCGTGTATTTGCTTCTCCATTGGCGAAGAAAATGGCTGAAGAGAAAGGAATCGATTTGACAAACGTAGTTGGAACGGGTGAGAATGGACGTATCGTGAAGCGGGACATCGACCATTATGTGCCGTATGTACCAGCAATGGGAGGAGCGCGTAAACCTCATGTAGGAGTGGAAACATTCACGGATGAGCCTATCTCTCAAATGAGAAAAACAATCGCGAAGCGCTTGTCTGAAAGTAAATTTACCGCACCGCATTTCTACCTCACAATTGAGTTGGATATGGATCGTGCGATTGATTTACGTACTTCGCTCAAAGAACAAGCCGATATCAAGATTTCATTCAATGATATGGTGGTCAAAGCGTGTGCTTTGGCTTTGCGTGAGCATCCTGCAGTAAATAGCGCATGGCTCGGAGATGTGATTCGTAGAAATGAGCACGTTCACATCGGTGTAGCAGTAGCTGTTGATGAAGGACTTCTCGTTCCTGTAATCCGTTTTGCGGATGGTAAAGGAATGCCAGAGATTGGTGCTGAAGTACGTGAATTAGCTACAAAAGCGAAAAACAAGAAATTGCAACCTTCTGAATGGGAAGGGAATACATTTACCATTTCTAACCTTGGAATGTTCGGAATCGAGGAGTTTACGGCAATTGTGAACCCACCAGATAGCTGTATTATGGCAGTAGGAGGTATCCGCCAAGTTCCTGTTGTGAAAAATGGGGAAGTGGTTCCAGGAAATGTAATGAAAGTAACTTTGTCGTGCGATCACCGCGTAGTAGATGGCGCAACAGGTGCAGAATTCTTGAATACATTCAAAAAATATATGGAGAATCCAGTCTTACTGGTTCTTTAATAAATAAAGGAATACGAAAAAGCTCAGGTAAATTATCTGAGCTTTTTTTTTGACTTAAAACATAAATAATGGAAATAGCAATCATTGCACACGACGGAAAGAAGGCTGAAATGGTTCAGTTTTTAAACGAACACAAAGAGGTACTTCAACGGAACAATGTCAATTTGATTTCTACAGGAACCACAGGACAAAAGGTGGAAAAGGCAGGTTTTGAGGTAACGAAGCTTCTGTCTGGACCACTCGGAGGTGATGCTCAAATAGCGGCGCGTGTTGCTGAAGGATCATGTGATATGGTTATTTTCTTCCGTGATCCACTCGAGAAACATCCGCACGAACCAGATATCTTCATGTTGATGCGTATGTGCGATGTCTATGACGTCCCATTGGCTACTAATCCAGCAACAGCTGAACTTTTCTTTAAAAATCTGTCTATCTAAAAGAACCGTGAATGGCTTCGATCTGAAGCTTTTATTTTTCACTCACCGTTTCTTGAGTTTTAAACAGGGAATGGTGTATCGTTCGTATATGGATTGATTGTCAATCTCTAAGATAATTGTATATTAGCTTTAGCTAAACGTGATTTAACTAACTCTATAAACCCTTAATCACATCTGTGGAGAAAGTTAATCCTGCTACTTTTAATAACCAAATAACTACATATGCGAATGTTTCAAACGGTAAGCGTTTGGACGTTGACCCTGCTAACTCTTTTATTGTCTGGCTATTCATTCAGTCAAGCAACGATCAACGTTCGTGTTATTTCTGTTCAGGCCCACAATTCAGTCGATTGTGATGGATTCCTAACAGGTGATAGCGATTTCGTCTGGGAGTTTCTAGCCACAGATAACTCCCTCGGTAACTCCAACAACAACCCTGTTCTCTTCGGTGTACTCGGTGATTTTAACTTTGCCTATCAAAATGGCAATAATGGACCGTACACAATGGTGGCACCAGGAGGAGGTTTTTCTCCAAGTAATGGTTTGTATTTTTCGCACGACTATGTGTGTCCGACGGATGTTCCAACCAATATTTCCATCGATTGGCGCGCCTACGAAAATGATGACCTTCTCTTTAATTATTCACTAGGATTGGGTGGATCGGAAGGTGAAACGGCCAATCAGACGGTAAACATGGCAGTTCCTGCTGGTGCTGGTGTAAACACACAAACATTCACAGCAACAAGCACCGACAATGGCTGTAATCAAACGTATTCGATCACTTTTGAGGTAGAACGTGTTCCAATTGTATTGAACTATTTGGAAGATAATATTTGCGATGCGCAGCAGGTTGCATTAAACACAACATATACCTTAGGATGGTGTCCTTCTGCCACGCTTGAGCCGAATGAGCCTCATACCGGAGATGTCACAGCGAATGGATCTGTTTGGGTGAAGTTCGTAGCTCCTGCTAGTGGAGAGGTGGAAGTAACAACAGATTTAAGCGGAACGGAATTCGGAACGTACTTCCAAATCTATCACGCAGTGGATGGATTGAATTGTGGGAATGGAATTCAGCCGATCACGGGAACACTCATTAAAGATAAATTCGAATACTTGTCGAATCACCAGTTTTCTGATGGAACAGATTTCCTCGGAATTGATCCTGAGGCGGAAATTGATTTGGACGCTTGTGATCCCGTTCCTTTATTCTCGTACCAAAAAGTGCACGCGGGAGAAACATACTACGTACAGCTTTCTGCAGATGACGGCGGAGAAAGAGGGTACTATGAATTCCGCGTAAATGATTTAGGTGGAGGGAGTCCACCAAACGCGGAAGATATTCCTTGTAATTCGCCTGTAACGGCATTTGGTACTACACCAATCAGTTCTAATGCGGGATCTCCAGCATCCATGAACTTGAGCTTTGGGTGTGCATTCGACAGCGGAAATGATTTTGGGGAAGTAGGAGATGTCCACACTTCTTCAGATCCGAGCGAATACCATGCGTATGATTATGATCACAATGCTGAAGGAAACTCAACGGTAAACGAGTCTGTTTGGTTGAATTTCATAGCTCCGAATAGTGGACGTATTGTCTATGAAACAGATTATCAAAGTGGAGTGTATTCCGAAGATGCGGCTCTTTTTGGGTACGATAAGCGCTTCGGACCTGGAATTCCAGCGGACTATAATTGTGCAAACCTCGAATTCATCGATGCTGAAGAAGGAGGGGTAAACGGAATTTTTGGTGGTGGAGTCGAAAGTGCAATCATCACACAACAATGTTTAGAGCCTGGTTATACCTATTATGGAATGGTTGATCCAGCGAATAATTTAACAGCCTTCAATTCACAAGACATTGATACATGGTTGTACGACCCAAGCGTGGATGATCCAATCAACAATCCTCCGGGAAATGACATTTTGTGTTTGGCTTCTATCGACCCGATTTATGAAGTTCCTGTAACACCTGCAGGGTTGACGCCTCCGTTTAACGCGGTAGCAGGAAGCAATGAACGTGCGTGTCGTGAGTATTTGGCAGGAGAACCACCAGCGACTCCTATTCAGGCAGACAGAGCGGATCAAACGGTTTGGCATTATTTCACTGTTCCTCCGTCAGGAGCCATTGAGATGAACATTCGTGCCTACATCGGAATGGATACGCTTCGCTATGCGATGTACGAGTTTTTGAACGGAACAGATTGTTATGGTGGATTGAATCCAGCAACCTTTACGCAAGATGGAACGCAAACGACACCAATTATCACTCCTGTACTGACAGGTTCTGCAGGGTTCGATGGAACGCAGGAATCAGTATGTTGTTTAACACCTGGATCACTCATGGCAATTCAATTGGATGGAGGATCACCAGGAGACGAAGGACAGTACATTATCGAATACATTCGTGAGGTAGAAAGTTATTCTGGAGATACATACGTTGAATTGGCCAATGCAACAGTCGTTGATTTAACATCAACGGATACAGCATTTGTGTGTTTCGGAGATGATTTGACACTTGGAAACTTATTGGATGGAAACGGAGAACCCACTTTGGACATTCCTGCATGTTTGACGCCTGGTTTTGTGATGCACAGCACTGTTCCAGTTCCCGATCC
>JBFHGY010000154.1:0-6704 GCA_041582905.1 Crocinitomicaceae bacterium
GAATGCGGTTTTCCGCAGCTAAACCGTCGGATTTCTTGAAAAATTTGGTTACACAATTTACACATCTCCTGATTTACTGCATGTTAGCCCGTATTTCACCTTATTTAAAACGATTCTACTATTTAACAAGTCACAGTTTTTCGTACTTTCAAGCATTAGAAACACATAAAACGAAACACTATGGGATTTGACGGAACAGAAGGAGGCGCAATTTCACTCCCCGATGCTGCTGCACTAACAAAAGAATACCGCGCAAACAATCCGGGCGCTCGAATAGCGCATTTTTTCGGAAGAGACATTATCGAAGAGATTTTGAATCAGGAAGGGTGCATGGGAATTCGTATTTACTACGGAATTGATTCTGACACAGGCAAAAAAGAACTGGTTATTGTGGGAGCGAATGACGAAGAAAATGATATGTTGGATCTTGTCGTGGATTTTTCCAAATCATGTCCAACAAACTGTTCGTCTGCGAATGATTTAAATTCTTAAAATTGAATCTAGACGATATTTCGGCACTATCAATATTAATCCCGCTAATTTCAGCGGTGATTCTATACCGAAGACTGAATAAAACGCTTAAGCTTTTAGGCGTTTTTATTCTTTTTAGTGCCATAACCGAATCACTAGCCGCAATCTATTTTGAATACGGTTGGAACAATATGATCATTTCGCATTTGTATGCTTTTGTTCAAGTCCCACTACTTGCATGGATTTTCAGCACCTTCATTAATGGAGTAAAGAAAAGGGTAATTTTTATCTTATGTGGTGCTTACCTATTATTCTCAATTTTAAATGTAATACTATGGGAAGACTTACTTGAATTCAACTCCAATCAAAGATATTTTGCCGCTGTTGTCATCATATCGTACTGCCTTTTCTACTATACCCAAATTTTCGTTGAGGCGAACATCGTACGAATAGAGCTTGAACCAAATTTTTGGATTAGCTCCTCTATACTCCTCTATACGGCAGGCACACTGTTCTTGTTCATATATAATAATGAGCTAATGAACTCAACAAATCAAGGCTACTGGAATTTAAATTGTATTTTAAACATTATACTTAATATTGGGCTAACCGGATCATTATGGGTGGGAGCACGGAAATTGAATTAACACTATTATTCGGAACGGCGGCGATGTTGACATTGGCGCTCTTTATAATTATATTCGTTGTAGCCTACCAGCGTCGATTGTACGCGAAGCAGCGTGAGATGAATGATATGGAGATGAAGGCTCAATTGGAGCTGATGGATGCCGTGCTTCTTGCGAAAGAAAAAGAACAGAAGCGTATGGCGCAAGAACTGCACGACGGTATTGGGTCGGCATTAACGGCGTTGAAAATGTCCATCATCCAAATGAATCTTGTGCACGATCACAAAAAGCAAATTGATGATAACATCAAAGCGATTAGTGCGGATGTACGTAGAATTTCCAACGAATTGATGCCTTCAGTGCTTGAAGACATGGGATTGCAAGCTGCTTTGGAACGACTTTCACAACGCATACAAGATGCTGCCATCATCGATTGTAAATATTATCGAAATTATGAGCTCGATTCTTTGCATAATGATCAGGCTCAATTAGCTTTGTACCGAGTTGTTCAGGAAATTTTGAATAACATTATCAAATACGCGAAAGCGACAGAGATAATTATCAAAGAAGAACTGAAGGAAGGGAAGTATTTATTGACCATTACAGACAACGGTACCGGATTTGAACCGTCTGAAGAGGACATGTCTAAATCTGGGTCGCTTGGACTAAAAAATATAAAAAGTCGTATTCAACAAGTGGGAGGTACGATTGAATACCGTAAATTGTCACCGAAAGGAACGATAGTGAACATTGAAATTCGAGACTATGAAAAACATTAGTGTAGGAATAGCGGAAGATCAGGAAATTTTTCGATCTGCTCTTGGACATTTGCTCAATAGCTTCAGCGGAGTGTCGGTAGTGGCGCAAGCCGAAAACGGAAAACTTCTTCTCGAACATGAGGACATCAACAAAGTAGATATTGCTATTATTGATTACAAAATGCCGATCATGGGAGGAATCGAAACGAGCAAACTGCTTCGTACGAAACATCCGAACATGAAAATCATCATCCTCTCCATGTTTGATGATGAAAGTTTTGTTGAGAAAGCAATCGAAAACGGAGCCAACGCCTACCTATCGAAAGATGACGATCTCGAAGAACTCGAGATGGCCATGCACAGTGTTTTGGATAACGAATACTACTTCAACGATCGTATTTCAAAAATCTTCATCCGATCGATGATCAGCAAAGGAAAGATTGCTCCAACTTTTATCAATAATGAGTTGAGCTTTACTCAAATGGAAATTTCTATCCTTGATTTAATGTCAAAAGAGCTGACAACTCAAGAAATTGCGGATAAATTGTACCGAAGTACACGTACCATCGACAAGCATCGTAGTGAGATGATGAAGAAAACAGGAACCAAAAATTCGATTGGCCTGATTATGTATGGTATCAAGAAAGGCCTGATCAAAGCGTAACCTTCTCCGCTCAACGGAATTTTGGTGTATGACCACTACAACTTGCCATTCTTTATGATAACTGGAATCTCTTTCTGACTTCCGTACAATTTGATTTCCTGGATATCTGCTGGCATCGATAAGCCTTCTCTTTCGATTGCCTTTTTTACATTACTAATCGCATCACTTTTAATACGGTGCGACCGCTTTCGATACTCGATCGTTTTTACCCAGAAATAGGCTTTAATATTTACGGTACTTGTTGCCAGTTCATCAATCGTGGTAAATGCTTCATGTTCCTCATCTTCAATAACTCCTTCCGTTCCGCGAATAGCAGTAAGAATCACTTCCTCGGCAAAATCAATATTATCTTCGTACGCGATACCGACCACAAAATCCACTCGAAAAAAACCATCCTCCGTGAAGTTAAAAACAGACTTCTTTATAATGTCACTGTTCGGGATATAGACATCTTTACCATCAAAGGTTTTGAGTTTAGTGTATCGAAATTCCATTGTCTTTACTTTCCCAAAAATATCCCCCACGCTCACCGTGTCTCCAACATCAAAAGGGCGGTTAAACGCCAGAATGACACCTGAGATAAAATTCTCCCCAATATCCTTGAAGGCAAAACCCAAAATAACAGCAGACGCTCCTGCCGCAGCAAACAATCCAGTAGCAATATAACCGAGCCCTGCCACCTTCAGCGCTAAGATAAACACCAATAATATCACCGCATATTTTATCGACTTCGATAAAAAGTTGACAATTAAAGGATCCTTGGATCTTACGTTCATCGTCTTCTTAGAGAAATTGGCAATGAATCGAGCGAGAATGACTCCGATAATAATAATCAACAGAGCGATCAGATAATTGGGAATTTCTGAAATCACCTGGTTTAAATTCTCCAAAAAACTCTCTTTTATCGTTTTCATGCTATTCATATTGCATCTCTTTCGATGACAGTTCATATTGTACCGTCATTCAGTTTATTAATAGAAGTCTAATGTACTACATTATTCAATCCAAACGAACTGAATTCCATACATGACCAGGTATAATTGATAGAAAGAAAAAAGTCCAGCCTCGCTCTGCGAAACTGGACCCCTACTACTAGAAATTAGATTTGTCGCCAACACAGTCTATGAATCACTACGAAACGATTGTTAGATTCACCAATGAAAGAATAAACTTGAAGACTCCCGGCTTACTCGTTATCCTCTTAACTCATTGACTTAACTCTCTGTGTTGTCACCCTCTAATGATTCAAATATAAGCAATGATTTTCGATTGACAAGTGCGGAATTCCGCATTTTTGACTGCGGAAATTACCATTTATTACTTTATAATGTATTTAAATAAGCTCATAACCCTTGTTTTTACAGGCTTTACAGAGCAAAACAGAAAAATGCGGAAAATACGTAGAATCTTATTTTTTTTTCATTTTTCAATACTAATGATATGCAACTTAATAGTATTACTATTATATTTGTTCAAAAGTCTGATGAGCCAGTGAAGAATTTCCTCTCAAATATTGAAATCTGTGTCAACTCGAATATCTTTTTAAAAGATCCGTCATCGAGTCAGCTCGGAAAAAAAATCATTCAAGGCAGTATTGAATTGATGTATGAGATTGGTTTTGAATCCTTCACATTCCGAAAACTTGCCAAATCGATTTCCTCAACAGAGGCATCAATCTACCGATACTTCGAGAACAAGCACAAGTTGCTCGTATATCTAACATCCTGGTATTGGTCGTGGCTGGAATATCGACTCATTTTCGCTTTGGCCAATGTAGAGAATCCCGTTATTCGCTTGGAAAGAGCCATTATCACGGTAACGAAACAAGTGGAAGAAGATGGAAACTTCGCTCATATCAACGAGATCAAATTACATAAGATTGTAATTGCGGAATCTTCCAAAGCGTATTTAACACGTGAAGTTGATCATGACAATAAAACAGGATCATTCTCGGGATATAAGCAATTGGTTGAGCGCATTGGCTCCATTATATTAGAAATCAAACCTGATTACAAGTATCCGCACATGCTTGTATCCACTGTAATTGAAGGAATGCATCACCAGCGTTACTTTGCAGACCATATTCCGAGTTTAACCAATTCGGTTGATGGTGAAGATGCGATCACGAACTTCTGCAAAGACATGGTATTGAAAACACTTCAAATCAAACCATCCGGAAAATACACCTAACTCATTGAACGTATGAATAATTCAAACAATAACTTCTTGTCCAACTTAAAATTCGACCTTCCTGCAGGACTGGTTGTATTTCTAGTAGCTATTCCACTGTGTTTAGGAATTGCCCTTGCTTCTGGTGTGCCTGCCTTTTCGGGGCTTATTGCGGGAATCGTCGGGGGTATTGTCGTTGGAGCCGTATCTAACTCACGCGTAGGTGTCTCAGGTCCAGCAGCTGGATTGATTGCCATTATTATTTCTGCATTGGCAACATTTAAATCTGAAATTGGAACCGATGGATTCTCCGAAACAGAAATCAACCTAATGGCTTTGCAAATGCTTGGCTTTTCTGTTTTGATTGCTGGAGTTATTCAACTTTTATTAGGATTCCTTAAGGCCGGCTTCATAGCCTACTACTTCCCGAATGTTGTTATTAAAGGAATGTTGGCAGCAATTGGTTTGATCTTGATCAAGAAAGAGTTGACACATGGATTGGGATACGATAAAGATGCGTTAGGAGATTATTACAACTCGGGAGAGCAGCACATTTCTTTTTTCCAGGAAATTAAGGCGATTATTTTAAATCCTGATGAGATGTCTATGACCATCATTCTTATCACCCTCGCTTCTTTGGCTATTCTTATTTTATGGGAAACGAAACTCATTAAGCGAACTTTCCTAAAGAATGTTCCTGGTGCTGTACTCGTTGTTGTTTTGGGAATTTTGTACACCTACTTTACACAAGGAAGTTCGGTTGGTATTTCAGAGGAACATCGTGTATCACTCGGAATTGCAGACAAACAATTCTCTGAGCTTTTTGCTTTTCCTCTCTTTGAGAAAGTCGGATCTGCTTCCATTTGGATTACTGGAGTCACCATTGCCATTGTTGCAAGTATTGAAACCTTACTTTGTGTTGAGGCAACCGATAAACTCGACCCTGAGAAACACATTACCGATCCCAACAGAGAACTCGTTGCACAAGGTGTTGGTAACACGATTGCTGGGTTCTTGGGAGGACTTCCGATTACACAAGTAATTGTACGAAGTTCTGCCAACATCAACTCTGGGGTTAAAACGAAATTTTCTGCCATTTTTCATGGAGTTTTAATCGTAGCATCCATTGCGTTCATTCCAGGTGTGCTCAACATGGTTCCTTATGCAAGTTTAGCAGCGATACTATTTATGGTCGGATACAAACTTGCAAAGCCTTCCCTATTCAAATCTGTTTATCAAAAAGGGTGGGCTGAATTCATACCATTTGTGGCGACCATCGTTGGAATTTTGATGACTGATCTCTTGAAAGGAATTGGAATCGGACTTGTATTCTCTATTTTCTTCATTCTGTATGTAAACTTCAAATCATCGCACTATTTAGAGAAATTGAAGGACGGACCGAAAGACCTATTCATCGTGCATCTCTCGGAAAACATGACTTTCCTGAATAAAGCGAGTTTGAACTCAGAATTAGACTCCATTCCACGCAATTCAAGAGTGATTTTAGATTATTCTAAGGTCATCCACCTAAGTAATGATATTCGTGAGATTATTGAAGAATTTCAGCTCAGGGCGCAGCACGAAGGCATCGAGATCGAAGTGAAATCGGAAGGGGAAAACATTCTATTGACCAGTCAGCAGCAGTAACAAGGTGTATTTCTTGCACGACTACTCCTCTATTGGCTGATCTAACACTTCGTTTGAGGGTAATTCGTTACGATCAATTTCTTCAATCATTTTGATGGCTTCCACGCGTGGAGGATATATTTTGGATACAATTACGCCAACAATCATAGCCACTGCGAAGGAAGGAGCCAATACGACTAGTTCAACGAAATACTTACCTATTCCTTCCATTTCTGAGAAGACAAACTTGAATAAAATCACGGATAAAAACCCAGAGATCATCGAAGCAATAGCACCTTTCTCCGAGTAGCCCTTCCAAAACAAGGACAGAATAATAACGGGACAAAAGGTGGCCGCAATTCCCGACCATCCGAAAATCATTACCCAGAA
>JBFHGY010000155.1:0-6689 GCA_041582905.1 Crocinitomicaceae bacterium
AATAATGGAAATTACGGACCAGTTGCGCAATATCAAACAACAGGAAGATATCAAGCGTATTCGACCACAATTTACCCTACTTATGACTTATTAGGAAATCCGCGTTTGACAAGCTCGGGACAAATTGGAATTGGAGCCATTCAAGCAACGGGGACAACATCCATCTCCGAATTGAACGATGCGACTATCTCTGTTTACCCAAATCCAGCGAACGACTTCTTTACAGTAGAATGGGATGAGGCTTCCACAGGAGAAATCACTTTGGTGAATTTAGTTGGACAAGCTGTAATGAGTCAGAAGATTAACGGGACATCTGTTTCTTGTGATGCGTCGCAATTGGAATCAGGAGTTTACATTGCCATCATTGAATTAGAAGGGAAAATAGTTAAAACGAACATCACTCTGCACTAATAGATGTAACACCTAAACCGAAAGGCAACTGCATGATATGTGGTTGCCTTTTTTCTTGATATCGAAATATGTCGATATGTAACTATTTCAATGGTTAAGCACTACTTCCCTCGCTTCTGGCGCTTGTGATAGGTCTTATCCCCTCTTGTTTGAGGCTTTTTGTACTTCTTCTTCACCTTTCGCTTGTAGCTTCCACCGAGGTTTACCTTCTTGTTTTTGGCTTTCTTTTCATGCACAGAACCACCTCCCTCTTCACGTTTCTTCTCGTTACGATTGTGGTCCTTCATTTGCTCTTCTTCGGGCTTCTCTTCCATCAGCAACTCTTTGGAAATCGCTACTTCCTTTGGAAAATCGATGACAGGAATCTTCAAATCCATTAATTCCTCGATGGCTCCTTTCCATTTCATCTCCTTCTCGGTTGAGAATAAAATGGTCTTCCCCTTTTCTTCAGCACGTCCTGTTCGACCAATTCTGTGCATGTAGTTTTCGGGGAAATTGGGCGTATCAAAATTGATAACATGTGAAATCTTGTCCAAATCCAGTCCACGTGCCATGATGTCGGTAGCAATCAAAATACGCGTGTGCCCTGTATCGAAATCTTCAATCGATTGAATTCTGAAATTTTGCGATTTATTCGAGTGGATGATTCCAATTTGTCCAGGGAACTCCTCCGTAATCTCTTCATAAATCTTATCAGCCATTCGTTTGTGGGCCGAGAACACCAGTACTTTCGAAAATTGCTCTGTATCGGCAATCAGATGCTTGAGTAAGTTCAATTTGGTATAAAAATTCTCGACCAAATAGGACGATTGCTCAATGTTGTCTAGCGGTGTACCACTTACAGCGATGGAGATTTTCTCAGGTGCCACGAAGAAATCGTCGATGAGTTCATCTACGTGATCCGTCATGGTCGCCGAATACATGATATTTTGACGTTTTTCCGGAAGAAGTTCCATGATACTCATCAATTGAGGACGGAATCCAAGATCAAGCATGACATCTACCTCGTCGATTACCAGCTTTTTAAGGCCTTTTGTTGCGAGCGATTGCTCCAAGATCAAATCGTAGACACGACCTGGAGTTGCAACGACAATATCACATCCTTCCATCAAGTGAAGTCGTTGCGTCTTGATATTAACACCTCCGTATATCCCCAGAATTCGAACGGTCACGTACTCCGCCAACTTTTCCAATTCATTCACCACTTGAATCACCAATTCGCGAGTAGGAACCAAAATGAGTACACGCGGATGTTTCTGGTCTGAGAACTTCAAATCCTGCAAGATCGGCAAGGAATACGCTAC
Source organism: Crocinitomicaceae bacterium (assembly GCA_041582905.1). Lineage (GTDB taxonomy): Bacteria > Bacteroidota > Bacteroidia > Flavobacteriales_D > Crocinitomicaceae > UBA4466. Next base: position 1,716 of record JBFHGY010000155.1, read on the forward strand.
GGTTTTTCCAGTACCCGTCTGCGCGATACCGAGCACATCTCTCCCCGACAAAACAACTGAATACGTTTGTTCCTGAATTGGCGTCGGTGCAACGAAACCAAGATCATTGATCGCATTGCGTAATTGCTTCTTAAGATTGAATTGATCGAAGGATGACATGCTTTTTTTTCGACAAAGGTAGGATTTAGTTTAGATAGACCTTCGATTTTGCGGTAGAGAGTTTATCCGACCATCCTCCAATTTCCTGTCTACCATTCCGGGGTCACACAACATCAAAATAAACCCAATGCCCAAATTCTCGCAAAAACTTCCCTGTTTGATGCATCACTTGTCTTCTCTTTCCCTCGCGGAAATGCGCTTTAAACTCCACAATACCTTCGGTATCCTCTTCTCCACCGTCAATCGTTTTGACGATTTCTAGCTTCAACCATTTCACCGATTTCGCCCATTGTACCAATTCATTTTTACGGGCCGACTTACGCGTCATGGAGTGATGACTTTCCATCAAATAATCACCATTTGCCATAGTGAAGGCAGTGTAACGTGAGCGCATCAAGTCTTCCGCCGTTTTCGCATTGATGATATTCTGATGTGCTTTACCGCAACAATTGATGTATTCCAGTGGGCGTCCACACGGACAATTTTGATCTTTTTTCACGTGAGTTCGTTTAGTGATGCGGGTGAAATTACGAGAAATCCTTTGAAATGATTTGAGAACTCGATCAAAATCATTTAGTTTTGAAGAAAACTACGCTGATGAAAAACGGATTTCGAATTCTACTCATGACATTTATTGCTACCGCTGCTTTACTTTCTTGTAACAAGGACAAAACCTTGTCTGAGTGCAACTTGGAGTATTGCACCCCTGGAGCAGTCAGTTATGAGAACGATATCAAACCGTTGATTCAGCAATCGTGTGCCACCAATCAAGGACCTGGAACGGGTTGTCACGACGCATGGATCTTCAACTACGACAACGTAAAATCAAAAATTGAGCAAGGCACGTTTGGAGCTGTTATTTCAGATGGTAGCATGCCAAAAATCCCGAATAACTTCGGGATTGCACCACTCACTCAAGCGGAAATTGAGATGTTTGAATGTTGGATTTGTGATGGGGCGTTGGAGAATTAGAAGGACATCTCACTGTGCCTTATCGCATCAAACTTTAATTGATTTTGATGTAATAATAAACGGTTATATTCTTTGGTCTTGTTTCATTCCCTCCTACAACTGATGTTACGATGCCATTCCCTCCAGAGTTGGTCACGCGTTGTCGGTTTTCCCCAACTTTACCATCCCAATCAGCCTTCCCTGCATCTCCAAGGTTGTGATTATGCGCTTTAAACGAATCCGACTGAAATACTCCTGCTTGAACATTGTCTGGGTTCGCTTGAGTAGCGTTCACGAGACTCACTCCAGGAAAATCAACTCCATATTCATTTACTCCTCGGAGGAAAACTCCTCTAAGATCTGGTACGTTCCCAACGAACTCTCCATATTTTGAAGCTTTCACATTTCTACCGTCGCATGGAACCCAAATAGCTTCAGACATCTTGTTGGTTACCTTGAATTTATTCAACTCAACAAATGAATTGTAATCGAGTACAGAAGAAACAATGGTTCCAATCGGAGCATTACTATGACTTGATCGATATCCGTCTCCCAAATCAATCGGTGGAAACGCCAAGTCATAAAAATCGATAGCTAGTTGACACGGTTTGTTTTTATCCACAACACGAAAGTACTGTGTAATGCTTCTGTTGTTCAAAATTGATTCTTCCCGCTTCAGCACGAGCCCTCCAACAGGATCACAATTAATCATGCTGATATTTTTAATCGTAACTAACTCCTTCCCGAGATTATTTCTAAAGTTGATTGTTACACCGAATACATCTTCTAAATCCCCTGTCACCTGATAAAACAAGCCACTTTGGGAGCCACACGTAGTCAAGCACGATTGATATGCGCTCAATTGATTGTCTGAAAAAACATCTGTAACGATCTGTTTAAATACTTCCTCCGAAATAGATTGTTCCTTTTGAATGATTTTCTCAAGGTTTAGCATTTTGTTGTAGTGAGATTTGTTCTCAACATCCATATCGCCACCAAAAATCCCATAATTTGTAAATGCCTCTCCTGCGCTCGAAAGCTTAAAGCTTGAAGATTCATTTTGCTCCTTGTTTTGGAGGTGTTGATAGTATTCATACAGTTCGATTCTTAAATCCTGCATTTGTATTTCTGAATATTTGTCTTTCAAAGAAGCATCCAAGGCAGCAGAACAATCACATTGGACGTTCTGCCCGAAGGAAAAAACTGAAATAAAATAAACAAGTACTGAGAGTGTTAAGCTAGTTTTCATTTTAAAGGGTGTTATTTGTTAATTAGTTATACGAGAAAAACAAACGTTTCCTCATCAACAAAGCTAGCTCAGGTATTGACCATGAGGTATAAGGAAATGACTGAAAAGTAAAGAGGGTTTTTCCTATAGGAAGGGAAGAAATAGCCTGTAATTGACTGAATTATTTGGATTTGGGAATTGGGTGAATTAGTTTGGAGGAAACTTTAAAACTTAATATTATGACTTTTTTTGGAGATGTAGAATTTATCGATTCAGCTAATCAAATCGATCGAAAACCCTTTACTTACGACAACTTGATCACAATTACCAGCAACTTTTCGGATGACCCAAGAGCACCAAGACTCCCAGGTGATAAAGTGTTTAGGGGGTTTACATTTAGTCGATCGGATGTATTAAAAGCATTAGGAGACAAAGATGATCCCAATCCTGGCGAAGCAATATATCTTGCCTTTGGATACCACAAAAAGGATGTCGACCCTAATACAGAAGGTCTAACAATAGCACTCGCAGCATATGGTGCCGATGGCAAATTGATAAATGATGACGAGAGAGTCTTTGATTACAGTGAGCCATGTCCTTGTAAATGTCCAAGAGACATTCATCAATGCACAGAGGAGGATGTTTCTCAAGATTAAGGATAGTTCATTTTTTGTACCTTGGCATTTTATGTTAAGGTACATTATTATTGCCATACCACTATTAATCTTAATAATATTATTCGTGATGAGGGGGCTTGCAATACCATATCATTATGTTTTATGGTCATTCTTGCTAATTTTATCGTTGATAGGTCTTATTAAGATTAGAAAATTATCAACGGTTTCTAAATTAATAATCGTTTATGTAATCATCTCCTTAATTACAGAATATGTCGCAAAAAAGTTTGCGCTATATTACAATGATAATACACCAGTATTTCATGTTTTCATCCCCATCCAAATACTTTTTTTCAGCCTTTTATACTTCAAGGTCTTGGAAATAAAAAAACACAAAATTACGTACTGGTCTCTAGTTTTAGCTTTTATTACATTATCTATCGTTATTAGTTACAACACATCTCTATGGGGATTCTTTCCTTCCAAAAATTTTATAATTCTGTGTTCCTTAGTATTCCCATTGAGTCTTTTGTTTTTTAAAAAAATGATTAGCAATCCTGTTCTAACCATACTTGAACTACAACCATATTTCTGGATTAATATCGGAACCTTTGTTTTTTTTACACTGGTGTTTTTTATACTTGGATTCCATGCTTCACTGAAACTCAACGTCCCGTTTTGGATATATGACATACTATGGGGGGCAAACTTTTTAATGTATTTATCATATTTCATAGCAATCATCCTAGACTCACACTCTAAATTCTCTAAGAATGATCCTATCAGCTAACACCGATATCATCACCACCATCATCACCGGAACCCTCCTCTTTGGTCTTCTCACCGTATTCATCATTTACTTCATCCTACTCTACCGAAAATCGCAAACAAAACTGCACTTCGAGCGTGAGCGACGTAAACGTGAATTGCTACAAGCCGAAGTTGAAATCAAAGAGCAAACCTTAGTCAATGTATCGCGTGAAATTCATGATAATCTTGGGCAGGCTGCGGCATTGGTAAAAATCAATTTGAATTTAATTTCGAAGGATATTCCTGAAGCCGATCGCGAGAAAGTAACGGAATCCGCGGAGCTCATGAAAAAGCTCATTGGTGATATGCGCTCATTATCGCAAAGTTTGAATGGTGACAATATTCGTCGGAAGGGGTTTATTGCAACACTTCAAAGCGATGTCGATCGCATCAACAAAACAGGATACGTAGTCGTTGAATTTGAGCATTCTCCCGAAAGAGTTTCCTTAGAGGCCGATCAGTTGATCATTCTCTATCGCATCATCCAGGAATTGTTCACGAATACACTCAAATATGCCAAGGCGTCGAATGTTCTCCTCAAAATTATCGAAGAAGGAAATCAATTGAAAGTCTTTTATTCCGATGACGGCATTGGATTCGATTATCAAACTGCACTGAACAAGGGATCGGGCTTGTCAAATATTAAAGATCGTTGTGCCATTATTGATGCAAAATTGTATTTTGAAAGCCAATTGAATAACGGAGTATCCGTTCAAATAACGCTTGAAAAGCCTCAAACATGATTCAAATTGCCGTAGTTGATGATCATAAATTGTTTCGTGCAGGACTCATCAATTTGGTCCTTTCTCTAGGTGAAGAATTCCACATTCAGCTCCAAGCAAATCATGGAAAAGAACTGTTGGATGCGCTTGAGAAGATCGATCAAGACGAGAATAAGTCTTTACCCGACCTCATTATTCTAGATGTCGACATGCCCATCATGGATGGATTTGAAACGGCCGAAAAACTCAAAGAAATATATCCACAACTTAAAGTATTGGTCTTAACAATGATGCAGGATGAAACGACGCTCATTCGAATGCTTCGTTTAGGAATAAAGGGATATTTGAGCAAGGATGTGGAACCTGCAGAATTGAAACAAGCCTTGTTGAGTATCCATCAAAAGGGATTTCATTACACGGATGCGTTTACAGGAAGATTGATTGAAGTATTGCAATCGGATGGGACAAGCGACCCTGCCATATCGAT
>JBFHGY010000156.1:0-6667 GCA_041582905.1 Crocinitomicaceae bacterium
GGCAAAGAGAAAGGGGACTTATACGCAGCATAGATCGTGAATCTGGCAGGTCTTAAAGTTCACCCCTTTCCTTTGCTTAAAATAATCTTATTCTTTCTTGGTACAAACCTAAAGGCAGGTCTTGCGCTGACCCATCCTTCAACATTTACGCAGCCAAAAAAACAGGAATATGGAAACAATTATGACGAATGATCAGCTGGCTGAATTGAAAAAGAAAGAGTTATTCAGAAAACTATTTGAATTGCACTATGAACTTGAGCAGTTCCAACGAGTGCATTGTCCGTACGATCAACGAAGTGAAGTGCGAACGGTTATCAACTCCATTGAGGTATTATTGATGAGATTTGCTGATTGATTTCACCGAATGAAAGTGAGTATGCTTCGAATGGTGTACTCACTTTTATTTTTGTCTTTATGCAGCGAGCTTTGCTTTCAAAAAGGCGAAGAATTGAAGGCGTATCTTTTTGAAATACCACAAAAATGAAAAGGGCAAAGCGATCATTTTCACGATAAAAAAGTTTAGATTTTCATGATCTCTCAAGTTTCCTGTATTCACAAAGAACGATGTAAGAATTTCAAAAGGTGAAAGTACCACTTCAGCTAGTTGAGAGGCGCGAATAAGGTTTCGCTGAAAAAAGGTGAGTCCGTGAAACTTGCTATTTGTTGTGTACCAATGGTAATCCAAAACGCAATTCGTAACGATTAACGAAAGTACTATCAACAGGTATGCACCTATCAACCATTTATAGCGCCTAGTCATGAAATTCCTCTTCATTTGAAGCCTCATCAGATTTTCCTCTGCTTTTGATGCTTTTTGAAATGAAAATATTGTTTGGAATCGTAATTTCCTCTCCGTCTTTGGTCTCTAGCGTGATAAAAAATAAGCTGATATCTTTTACACGTCCTTCGATTTCATAGTCCTTTGCTTCAAGAATTACGATTTCGTCGTTCAGTTTCACTGGATGTCCGAAAAACAAAATGATGCTGGATGTTACATTCGATAAAATTGACCATTGAGCAAAGAAGGCAACACCTACCACCGCCAAAGCCGACCCTAGGAATAAGGCCAAATCCGATTGTTTTACTCCCCAAATGATCAAAATGAAAACGACGCAAATGATCAGCAAAACGAGTCTAAAAATTTTGCGAACTGCTATTCCCCTTGTCTCTTGGATTAGTTTTCGAGTAAGGTGACTTTTAACGATTTTAGAAAACAACCAACGAAGGAAAATATAGAGAATAATGACAATTGCCGTCTCCACCACCCGAAGGGAATGTCCTTCCAATAATTTCAAGAGTTCGTCCATAAGTTCGTATTGTCGCTAAGTCTAGATCGGGAACAACGATTTTAGCTTGCCTGTTTAACTTTTTCAGAAAGTAATTCATAAAACTCTCTATCTCTGCCTCGTTCGCTAGATAAAGGAAATTCGATTTTCAATCCGTCATGTGTCTCCAATCTCACATAACTATCTAGAAAAACCGAAGCATCATAATTGAAATCAACGTAGCTAATTTCATTAAAGGCGATAATTGTTTCAGGTTCCGACCATTGCGTACTGTACAAAATTAGATGTTTATCCGTTAGCGTATACAATCCATCTTTTATATCAAACAATCCATCAGAGTAGAAATACACTAAATGTTCATCTTCCGTGATCAAGTCCAAATCTTCCATCTCTTTTCGAAAAGATGTTGGAATCTCTCTCGTCTTGTAAATATATGTTTCAGGTCCTTTAGACATAAAATAAGCCAAGGTTATCATCCCACCTAAAAAGATGACCCCAATAGAGATGAGCGTTATTAGTAGGGCTCTATTCATCAGTACTCACTCTTCATTTCAACTCAAATCGCTCTTCAGCGATATCTGTTACGTAACCACCAATTGCTAAAGAAGCCGTGGCCGCTGGTGAAGGTGCATTCAATACATGAATCGCATTTCCATGGTATTCGATACGGAAATCATCGCGTGTGTCACCGTCCTGACGAAGCAATAAGGCTCTTACTCCTGATCGTCCTGGTTTGATATCGTCCATTGTTAAGCTTGGCACCATGCGTTGAAGTGTTTTCAAGAACAACTTTTTCGAGAACGCTCTTCGATATTCATTGATTCCGAACTTCATGTTTTTGAAGAATAGCTTCCAAGTTCCTTTGTAGGTCAAGGCATCCCATGTATCTCTCCACGAGAAGTCTGTTTTTCCGTACCCTTCACGTTTGAAGGTAAACACCGCATTTGGTCCACACTCAATTTCTCCATCGGTCATGCGCGTAAAGTGCACACCTAAAAATGGGAAATCTGGATTTGGGACCGGATAAATCAAGTTTTTGATCTTGTGTTTTCCTTGTTCGGTCAACTCGTAGTAGTCCCCACGGAAACCAACCACTTTTTCTTTCAACTTGACACCATCCTTCTTTGCCAGACGATCTGCTTCCAATCCAGCGCAGAAAATCAAATGTTTTGCTTCAATCTTATTCTTTGTGGTTACAACAACCGACGAATCTTTCTTTTTCTCAATGTCTGTTACTTCGTAACCGAGAAACATTTTGCTTTCTTTTTGAAGATCGAGTGCCAACTCAGCCATTTTTGCCGTTGCTCCACGGAAATCAATGATTCCAGTACAAGGAACGTGAATTCCTCCTACGCTTTCACAGAACGGTTCGATCTCCTTCACTTCTTCGGCCGTTAACATCTTAATGCCTTCAATTCCGTTTTCAAGTCCTGTTTGGAAAATCTTTTCCATTCGAGGAATCTCTTCTGGATCTGTTGCCACAACCACCTTTCCACACACATCATGTGCAATTCCATGTTCCTTGGCAAACGCCACCAACTCATGACGTCCTTGAATACAGTTTTTCGCTTTCAATGAACCAGGCTTGTAGTACAAACCTGAATGAATCACCCCTGAGTTGTGTCCCGTTTGATGATCAGCAAGAAGTTCCTCCTTTTCGATCAAAGCGATTTTTAAATCAGGGTAGCGCGTTTGCATTTTGTACAAAGTTGCTGCTCCAACAATTCCTCCTCCTATAATTGCGATGTCGTATGTCATGATATCTGTTTCAAAAACGTTTTGCAAAGATAGTGTTTTGAACGAAGGATTTAAGAATTGAAAAACGGATTGATTAAATCGAAATTAAATTCTGTTTTGACCTCTATTGGCACCAAAAAAAACACCCCGATCATACTGACCGAGGTGCTTGTGAAATTGATTAAAACTTATTACTGAATCACAAATTCTTCCGTGTATACTCCGTTGGCTGTAACGATCTTTACGAGGTAATGACCGGCGGGAGTATCCAACAATTCGATTTTCGAACTGGCAAAATTTGATTGTGCATTCATTTTTTCTCGATGTATTTCACGTCCCATCAAATCAATGATTTGAAGTTCAGCATCATTTCCGACGTATCCACTCAACTCAATGTCAAACGCTCCACGGTTCGGATTCGGGAAAATCACAATCTCGTGATCCAACTCTTGTTCTTCTGTATCAACGGTAAAACCAACCGAAAAATTGTATCGATGGAAATTTCCGAAGTCGGCTGGGAAAAATTCGATCCATGTTCCTCCTACTAGACGCAAACGGAACGTTCCTGTCGTTTCTCCTTCCACTTGCGCAGAATACCAGAATCCGATCCCGTCATTATCCGAATCTTCCAAGATGATACTGTAACATCCAGGTGCCAAATCAAAGGTATCTTGGTACAACGTTGAGTTCGTCAAACTTGTACGTTCGAAAATGACGTTTCCGCTTTCATCTTCCAATCTCCACTTATTCTCGTGTGCTTTGTTGTTTGTTTGGAATCGAACATAGAATGGTCCATTGATGCTTTCTGGTGCTTCAAACGGAACTGATTTCACGTCATTTTGTGCATACTCATCCAAGCTTGGATCTCCTTGAATATTCCACACTTGCGCTGTAAACGTTTGCAATCCGTGATAATCGTTCCAGAAACCGATATCGTTGATTGGAATTTCAACTACTTCCTTTTCAAGGAAGGCGAGATTTCCTGTCCATTCATATTCTACAGATGTTCCGTAGCTAATCCATACCTTGATCGTACATGACGTCAAATCTTGTTCTCCTGTATTCTGAAGAATCACACGAGGATTTTGGCAGCTTGGATTCCATTTCCCGTAGTATTCCCATCTATTTGGATTGAGAATATCGATGATCGCTGCATCGTGTTGGAAGTTTGGCGCTGAATACGAAATCAAGTCAAGTGCGGCTACGTAGTTACCATTTCCTTGAGCAGGATCAGAGGCAGGAATATCTTCGATATCGTAATCGAGTGTTACCGTTGATCCAGGCGTCACATACGGCGTTAAGTCATGATCGTATTCTTTGACCAAATCTCCTGGACACCACCCCTCACGAGCATACGGCCACGTACCTCCTTGACTGATGTTTGGATTATCACCACATGCTGTTTCTTCCCAAATCTCCCAGTTGAAACGTTCTACTCCGTCTACGCTAATCATGTGGTCTTTCGAATCCCACTCGCAACAATTCACACTTCCATTGTGACCGTGACCTGTAAAACGCGTTTTGATCTTGAACATACTTGAAGTGTCCGACAATGCAACAGGAGTTGAAACCAAATTCACATCATTATCCAAGTTGGCGTATGAGTAACTTCTCCACTCATTCCAAATAGGCTGACGCGAATGAACATCACGAGGAGGAATTCCTTCAATAAAGGCAAAACGAAGGTCGATTAATTCTTGCGTATTGTGCGCAGCTAAATCAACTACATCTTTCAAATACATTTGGTAATCGGTTACGTCGTAAATCCACTCGAAACCGTTTGTTCCCAAATCAAATTGAATTCCGTAAGGAGTAATAAAGCGACCAATCTCCACATCGTGGATAATCTCAAATGGTGCTTCATAATAGGTAATTTCTGAATTTGAGTATGTTTCTGTTCCTGAAAATGGTACGGAAGAGACAACCGTATTCGTTGCGTCATACACATCTTCCGATCCATCTGGTGTGGCTAAAAATGCGTCTACAATAGCAAAGTGATGATCCACCTGAGCGAATTCAAATACTACTTCTGGTTCCTTTACTTGCACCCAATCCGTTTCTACTGGAGTAGCCGTTGCTGTAATCGTTCCTTGTCCAAATGCGATTTGCGGACGATCAATTCCTGTTTCTATTCCCACGTTTGGATATTCCGAGAAATCAAACAAACCCGTTGTTGAAGGCATCAGTAGGTAATCATTTCCAGAAAGATCTTGTGCCCACTCATTTTCGTCGAAGTTGTAGTACACTTGCAAATTTGCCCAATTCGGGTGAGCAGCAGTCGTGCGTTGATTGTACCATGCCGCAATTGTAGCATCATCTACTGGTGCATTAAACAATTGGAATTCATCAATTTTCCCTGTCCAGTTATTTGCTAAACTGCGCCCTGCTCCAATTACCAAGCGATGTAGGTTTCCTACTTCACGTGTGAATCCCGTTCCACTATGCCAAAGGGCTCCATCTTTGAAAATTTTCAATTCTCCTGTGCCTTGATTTTTCACAAATGCCCAATGGTGCCATTCGTTATCAATCTCTCCTGGTGTCGCCGCTTTATCAATACGATCATAACCGCTTCCTTCTCCCACATCCCAGTACATTCGGTTGTTACTCCAAGGAAAGTGAATATTGATGACGCGATTGTTCAACGTATCGTACCCTTCCAGAATAGATGTATTTACACCACTATTTCCCATTCCTTTCGCCCAGAATGCAATGGTTACATCGCTTCCTATTTCAACATCCGATAATTCAAACAAGGCATGCTCATTTCCCGAGAAATTCAAAACTCCATTTCTTCCTGCGTAGTTCACTGCCATATCTCCAGAAGTCGCCTCATTTTGGAAAGAAATTGAATTAACAGCTGGCACAGATCGCTCGAATTGGAATTCGATGATGATATTATCCGTCCCATTCCAGTTAAATGGTTGGTAAAACAAAAGTTCATTTTCTCCATCTGCCAGTGCTGGAGCAGTGCTCAAGCTTCCTCTTGTCAGATTGTACACTTCTGTAAATCCGATTGTGTGAAACGAAGTGATATCAGTATCCACCGTCGATTTTAGAGAAATCGAAGGATAGTCTAAATCTCCATTTCCTGTGACACCTCCTGTCGGTACAAATAAGCTCAACGATTGAAGGTCTCCTGCTACAATTCCTGCGTTTGCTAACTCGGCTGCGGTCACCAATACCTGAACGCGCCCTCCGTTATTGGACAAATCAAACGGTAAGTTGGATGATGCTGCTGAAGTAAACAAAGATGATGTTCCCGCAGTTGTTCCTGAGCGCATCTGCTCCTGACGAACATAGGTATCCGTTCTATTTCCAGTGAATAAATCAAAGTTATACGTTGCTGAAGACTGATAATTGTTCAAAAACTGGACACTATCAATTTGTACGGAATCAAGTTCTCCTGTATGATCAAAAATTCGTGTGTACGCCAAATAATCCCATTCACCACAATCATATTGATCCCACGGTGTAAGTGGACTACATTTGAGTTTGTAATACATCAATACTTTCTCAAAACGCATATCGTTTAATTCCGGAGGGAATACAAACTCTCCGCGACGTGTTGAAATAGAGTCAAAAGTGAAGGTTTGAACCCATGTAGTGTCCTGTGCAAAAGACATGGAAGTAGAAACGACCATGAA